>NZ_JBDNTB010000009.1:0-61843 GCF_047719395.1 Propionibacterium sp. | reverse complement strand
GGGGCCCGGCTGCGGCGCGGGGGCCGGGGCCCTCTTTCCCCGGGGCCGCGGCCCCGTGCGGGCGGGGCACACCCGGCCGCCGGCGGCAAAAAGCGGTGGGGCGCCCTACGGCACCCCACCGCCAACGACGAGTGAATATCAGGCTTCGGGGAAATCGGATCCAGCCGAACGCTTCGCGTCCGAAGAGCCGCCGGAGACCAGGTGGTCTCGGATCTCCGCGAGGATCGCGGTGTCGGATTCAGGAGTCTCTTCGGCATCCTTCTCGGTGATCTCACGGAACTTGTTCACGGGCAGCACGATGGCGTAATAGACGACCAGGGCAAGCAGCAGGAATGAAATGAGGGCCGTGAGGAAGACGCCAACGGGGATGCCGCCGGGCGCCCAGTCGTTGAAGTTGGGTTCCTTGCCGCCGAGCACCTTCCCGATGCAGCTGAGCAGGAGATTGGTGAAGCTGGTCACGACGCTGGCAAAGGCAATGCCCATGATGAATGCAACCGCAGTGTCGATCAGGTTGCCTCGCATGATGAATTCTTTGAAGCCCTTCATGATCCTCCTTGTTTCGAGATGTATTTCAGTCGTTGCTGGGTCTTCATGCGAGACTCAAGTCAACAGGCCGCGCAACGTATCCTTGTCTACCACGCCCATTCTCGAGGACATTTAGCAGCACATGGCGCGTTGCGCCATATTCTGGGATAGGAATTCATCGCAGTTAGCAGGAGTAGGCATTCACGAGGTCTCCATGATGATGCTGAAAACGTAATGTGATGACGCTGCGACCAGTTCTTTCGCAGTGGTCTGGGATGCGGCGGCAATCACCAGTGCCCCGTCGGAGGTTCCGGATCCGCCGAGGACGCTGGCCTCAGGCAGTTGCCGAAGCGCAGCGACTCTCACCTTCGAGGCGATGGTCTTCGTCTCGCCGTCCGGAGTGGACCCGATGACGCTGATCACATCGCCAACCCTCAGCAGGGCAGCCACTCCCGGGTCGGCGATCCGGAAGGGCGCCAGGACCATTCCCGATTCCCCGGCGAGCAGGCCCTGACCGACAAGATCTGACTGGGTGAGGATGCTGCCCTGGGGCCGTGGTGCGGCCAGTACGTGGTCGAGCACCTGGCCGGTGTGCGCCAACGCACCGCCCGGGATGACATTGAGCGGCACCTCGACCGTCTTGAAGTCATCAGCCGCCAGTGTGGTGCCCGCGGGAATCTCACGGGTCGTCATCAAGACGGTGCTGGACGGCGGCGCACCCGGTGTCAGAGCCATCAGGACACAGACCAAACAGATGGCTGCGGCAAGTGCGCCGAGCCCCCGGCGGTGCCAGCGAACCACGCGCTTCACGGAATGCAACCACGCAGCGATCTTCACGCCTGGAGTGTGGGTCCGCGACTCAGGATCCGGTCAGTCGTCCACAACCGGATTGCGCGTCAGCGTTGGCGACCTGCAGGAATTGCCCGAACGATCTCGATCCGAACGGCCTTGTGGCAGTGCCGTACTCGGTTCAAGCTACTTTGGCCTCGGAAGCCGCGGAAGTCACCGGGGCAGAAGCCGGCTTGTCAGTGCTGGCGGTGGAGCTGGATGAACTCTCGGACTTGGCGGCGGAGCCTTCCTCGTGGCTCGAGCTGGCTGCGGGGATGGATGCGCTCGTCTTGCCCTTGGTGCGGTTGTCGGTGGCGTAGAAGCCCGAACCCTTGAACACGACTCCGACTGGGCTGTACACCTTGTGCAGCGGGTTCTTGCACTTCGGGCACTCTGTCAGGGCCTTGTCGGTGAACTTCTGGAAGACCTCGAAGTCGTAGCCGCAATCGGAGCAGGCATATTCATAGGTCGGCATAACGTGTCTCGTCCTTGCTGGCCGGCTGGGCACACGGCCGAGGCAATTCTACGTTCCCGTTCGGCGCACCCCGAATCAGTCGCTTACCGCGGACAGGTCTCAGCAATCCGGAATCGTGTGTGTTGCGGTGGCAGTGATCAAGACATCCACCCGATGGTCATGAATTTCTTGGGGCAGAGTGCCGAAGAGCTCGTCGTCGTTGAGAAGTACCCAGACTGGCACCCTGGCAGGCAATTCGGTGAGTGCCCTGTCGAACCATCCGCCGCCAGTGCCGAGCCGGGTGCCGTCACGGCCCGCCGCGAGAGCCGATGCGATGACCAGATCGGCACCGTGCAAGGCCGCGGCTCCCAGCGCGGTACCCATCGGCTCGGGAATGCCCCACAGGCCGGGAGCGGTACGGGTGGGGCCCTCGTACCATGCCCAGGCGACAGGGCGTGGCGTGCCGGCGCCTGCCCGGCGCCCCAGCACCGGGGCCAGTATCCGATGGCCCCTGCTGCGGAGCGCGTCCACCAGTACCAGGGTGCCGGGCTCGGGGGCTCGCGACAGATAGCAGGCGATCACTGCGCTTGCGGTCGGCCACCTGGCATCCACCAGATCAAGCACCCTTCGGGTGCGGGCCTCGTCGTCGGCGGTCCTCGAAGGCTCGGCTCGTGTCGCCCGCCTGGCGAGGACGCGGGCACGCAGCGATTGCTTGGTGACAGGGCCGACGGTGCGTCCAGGGGGGAGGTCGGCCGGCATGCCCTTATCGTAAGAGGCATGGCGCTGTTTGGTCGCAAGAAGAATATTGCCCCGCCGCCGGTCCCGGATCCGGCTCCCCGACTTCCTGAGCCTCCGAGCATGGGGCCGTTGGGGTTGCGGACTGTGGCCGCGCAGCGACAGTACGTGCTCTCGATGACGGAACCACTTGTGCCCTTCGGGATGCAGCTGCTCGATGCCTGGGGTCTCTCGCTGTGCGAGGACCTCAAGGCCGACGGTGATCTGCCGCCAGTGGCTCAGGCCGAGTGCGACGGATTCGCGATCGTCGCGGACGACCTCGGGGGTGCCGAGGCTCCTGAGGGAATGCGGCTGAGCATCAGACGGGATCTTTACAAGGTGGGTGCCGCGGTGCCGGTCCTGGCGGGCCAGGCATTGCCCGAGGGCGCTGATGCCGTCCTGCCGATGGCTCATGTCGAAGAGGATGCCGGTGAGATCACCGTGGCGGACCAGGTCCGGGTGGGGGACAACATCCGCCAGATCGGAGCCGACGCCGCCGACGGTGAGGTGCTGGTGGAGTCCGGGCGCAGGCTGGATGCGCGCATCATCGGCCTGCTCGCCGGCGCCGGATTCGACAAGGTCTTCTGTCGCCCACGGCCTCGCGTGGTGGTGCTGGCGGTGGGTGAACACCGTCCCGGTGGCGGTGAGATCGATTCGAGTGCGAGCCAGCGCAGGGATGCCGCATCGCACATGGTGGCGGCGGCGGCCAAGGCCGATGGCGCCCAGGTGTGGCGTGAGGTGGTGCCGGGTGATGATCCGGCTGCGGTGGCTGAAGCCGTTTCCGATCAGCTGATCAGAGCCGACCTGATGATCGTCTGCGGCGGTGTTGTCGGCGGTGACGCCGGACTGATGGCTCAGGCCCTCGAGGGACTGGGCCCTGCCGAGTTCTGCGAGGTGGCGATGGAGCCCGGTGGGCAATTCGGTTTCGGCCTGATCGGTCAGGACGATGTGCCGATGCTCATGATGTCCTCGGCGCCGACGGCCGCCTACGTCTCCTACCAGCTGTTCGCGAGGCCGATGATTCGTACCCTGCTGGGCGCCCAGCGGATCTATCCGGAGCCTGTCGGCTGCATGCTGGACGAGGACCTGCCTGCTGAGAAGGATGTCTTCCAGCTCCTTCCGGGACGATTGGTTCCCCGGATGGATTCGCTGCACGTGCGTCCACTCTCCGGGGCAGGGGGCCTCGACGTGCTCACCGATGCCGACGTGCTCATCGTGCTGCCCGACGATGTGGGCAGCGCCAAGGCCGGTGAACCGGTCATCTGCTGGCACACGGACGACTGATCCGATTGCGGATGGATGCCTTCGAGCTACCGTCCCAACACGGGTGGCCAATCATCCTCCGCTACGGAGCTCTCGTGCTCAGGCCGCTGCGGTGGCGTGACTCGCGGTCCTTGGCACGCCTGAGACAACGAAATCTGGCATGGACGAGGTCCTGGGATGCCACTTCTCCGACAGGTTTTGCTGCGCCGGTCGTGTCTGCCTCCCAGTTGGCGCGCACCCAGCGCCAGGCTGCTCGTGATGGAGTGCAGCTGCCATGGTTGCTGGGCTGGGACGACAGCCTCGCGCCGACCCGCAGGAGCGCGGAGAACTGTCCACCGATCGGCCAGCTGACGGTGACCAACATCACCTACGGATGCGCGCGCAATGCCAGCATCGGCTACTGGATCGACAGGGACCATGCGGGGCTGGGCCTGATGCCGACCGCGGTCGCCATGGCGAGCGACTACTGCTTCCAAGTGCTGCGACTGCACCGCCTGGAGATCTGCCTGCGCCCCGAGAATGGGCCGAGCAGACGAGTCGTCGAGAAACTGGGATTCCGTTTCGAAGGCACGCGTAAGCGGTATCTGCACATCGCCGGCGATTGGCGGGACCACGAGGTCTACGTCATGACCGAGGAGGAGTGGGCGCCGGGGGGACTCGTGCAAGAGCTGACCGGGGGAGTGGCACCGCATCAACGCTGAGTCCCTGGACCCGGCGCCGGTTCCAGCCTTTCGGGCCAGTTGGTGAACGCCGCACGGGTACCGTGGCCCACGCCCGGAGCGACCGCGCGAAGCAGCGATGCGTCCAGTTGTGCTGACGAGTTGTGTGTCGACGGCGAAACGAAATCCCTGCCAATGCTGATGACTCGGCGTGTGAGCTACGGACTTCATGGCATGGCCGCATAGCGTGTGGGCCATGGGATTGACGGGACTGATATGGCTGGCGATCGTTGCTGGATGGCTGGCGTATCTTGTTCCCCGGTTCGCCTGGCACAAGGGCGCTGGTGCGGCAGGCCCGGCAGCCAGACCCGACTTCCTCGCGGACTCGATGCGCGTGATCAGGCCGTGCAAGGCCAGTTTCTCCCGCGACGTCGATCCTGAACTCCATGTTTCCACTCCGCTGCAGCGGGAGGCCGTCTTCTTCCAGGTGCGGCGGGCCTCGCAGATTGCGGCACGCAGGCGTCGCCTCGGGCTGGTGGGAAGTTTCGCTCTGGCTCTGGCCGGTGTCCTCGTCGCGGTGCTCACCCCGGCTCCGTGGTGGCTGGCCGTGGTCGGTTTCGTGCTGCTCGTGGGTTTCGTCGTGCTCAGCCGGATCAGCGTCCACACTGTCGATGCCATGATCGATGATCGACTCGCCTCGGTCTATGAGGAATGGAACGAGGACACGGTGTGCGTCGTCGCCGATGACCTCGGCAACACTGGCCAGGAATCCGCAGAGATCAGTGTGGAACTGGACGAGCCGATGAATTCCTCGATGGCCTCGCTGCTGGAGCCCCTTGCCGTGACTCCACCAACCTATGTCTCCAAGCCGCTGCTGCCACGCTCGGTCAGGACGATCGATCTCACCCACCCGGTTCCGCTCGTCGCCCAACCCGGCATGCCCGTGCTGGCTGAGCGTCCCGAAACGCAGGATGGCGCAGGATCGGCCGGTGTCATCCGGCTGGTCAAGGAAGACATCGACAGCGTTGATCTGCCTCGGGCAGTGGGCGAATAGCTCGCCTTTGGGACGTGCAGGGCGCGGGTGGTAGTGTCTTCCGTGCTTTGACGTACATGGGGCTATGGCGCAGTTGGTAGCGCGTCTCGTTCGCAATGAGAAGGCCGGGGGTTCGAATCCCCCTAGCTCCACCAGCACTTCATTTCCGGTTTGACAAGGTCAATTATCTGGTCTTGGGGCACAGGATCGGCCACCGGGAAGCAGATTTCCCGGGTCGTTTTCGGGCTTTTGTCCGCCCGAGGCGCGTACTGATGCGGTGAATGATTCACGCTTTTCGGGGCGTAGCTGCCTGATGGGTGGTGATTTCCTCCGATGACGTCCGCACGTGTTCCGCTGAGTCAGCGAGACCTTCGCCACGGGTTGTTCTGGGTGGCTCGCCTCGTCCAGCCGTGCGGATCGATTGCCCACGGATCGCACAGCTGTTGGGCCCAGCGGGACGCCGATTGTCCCCAAACCGCTCTCGTGAGAGAGCGCTTGTGACGATGCACCCGGGTTGAGGCTTATTCCCCCGTAGGCTTAAGATGAGCTGAGAAGATTTGAGTATTCCTCTCAGGTAGAGATCATCGGGTGAGGGACTCACAGATGCGATTTCGCCCCGGGATGAGGACACGAATGAGCCCACGCAGAGCCCAGACCCAATCTGGTCTCCCCAGCGAACCGTCATACGCACCCCGTTACTCCCAGGGTTGCCGATTCGTCCCCGATACTGATCTTCCCAGGCGTGCAGAAAACGCCGCCGCCACACGCGCTGAGTTCTCGGTGCAGGGCACACGCTTTCTTGACTCATTCGATCAGGGAGCTCGCATCCCCGCCGAGGACGCAGTCTCCGGAACAACCGCAGTCTCCGAGCTGCCGGCCCGTGCAGAGGTGACCCAGCTAGCCCGGCCCGCTCGTGCCATGGCCTCGCTGCAGACCGGGGGGCCGGCTCGCGTGCTGCTGGCCGACACGCCGGTTTCTGACACAGGCACCGGCGTGGTGACTCGCATTGCCGGTCCCGCTCGTGCGCTGCAGGCCTCGGCCGCGCAGCGTGAAATGACTGGCTCTTCATGGACGCCGGCGCGTGCTCTCGTTCCCGTGACAACGCCTGCGTCCGCCGGCTCACTGAGATCTCCTAGGGCCCGACGCCGCTTCCGCTTCGCCCCGAAGACATTCCTCAGCACCCTCGCTGCTGTGGCCGTCGCTGGGTCGGTTGCCTACTTCGGTGTCTCGGCCGGTGCGGCTGCACCCGGTGGCCAGGTGATTCCCGCCAGCGCAATTCAGAGCATTTTCCAGCCCAGCCCGACGAGTCGCGAGCTTTCCCGCCCGGAATCCTCGACCGTCAAGCCCACCAGCACGACCACGTCCCCCGTACAGGCTGCCGGATCTGCCAGCGCGGGACCCGTGGGCTCGGCCTCCGGTTCTGCGGCGAGTTCCACCAGTTCTTCGGAAACGGCCAGCGCGACCGCGTCTTCTCCTGCCTCTCCCACGACGCCGGCCCCGCCTGCAACCGTCGACGGCACCACGGCACCTGGTCAGAAGGCTGCATCGTCGGTCACGGATGCGCTTGCCAGGGCAAAGTCGATGACGGGCAACATGGATTATGCCGACATGTGCCTTGCCCTGGTGGCGTCCTTCTACGGATACTCCACTTCCGGTGAGGTCGGTGCCCAGCAGGCCGCTGAACAGGCCGCCAGTGCGGGCCAGCTTCACACCGACATGTCCAACATTCCGCTGGGCGCACTCATCTGGTACAGCGGCGACTCGGTTGGAAATCCCTACGGACACGTTGCCATGTACGCAGGCAACGGCATGGTCTACAGCAATGGCGCAGGCCCTGGCAGCCAGGTCGGTCTGATTTCCATCGACACCCCGGTGAATAGCTGGCACGAGCCATTCATCGGCTGGTCCGGGGTATGGCTGCCTCACGCCACCGACTAGTTGATCTCGAGTTGCACCACGACGTGGACGAAGGACCGCGGAGTGGTCATGTCATCCGGTATGAGCCGATGCGCCTTGTGATCGCATCCCGCCAGGCTGAAATCAGCTCACGAGGCCACTGGCCGGCGAAGGGCATTCCCAGCTGGACTCCCTGACCCCAGATGTTGCCCGGGGCGTGCGTAGAACTCTCTGCACATCTTTCCTGCATTGTGTCGCCATATCTTTCTGGTCCACCGGCATTGAATTGACCTGCTGGCGTCGCCGGCAGAGGCCAGGAAAGTATCGTGTGGAGTTCACCCTTCCGTCACGGACCGGTGAATGAGTGTTCATCTGATTCTTGTGTGATTGCACATGTTGTGGGTCTATCACCGGCCTCACGACGGGCTGCCCAATGTGCCGATGCCGGCGCCAACGGTGCGGTTCCCGAACAGAATACGTCGCATTTGGCGGCAGAAGAGGTTGAGCAGTCTTGCAGAGCCATGGCCAGTCTTCGAAGATCACTCGGGCGACATTTCTCCGGGGCGCACTTGCAGCTGCAGTCGCGGCCCCCTTGGCGGGCTGTTCTTCCGCGAAAGCCTCGTCCGGATCTGGCTCCACTGGACCTGTGGAACTCACCTGGTACTACCCGGTCAATGTCGGTGGCGCCATCACCAAGACGATCCAGAGTTTGGCGGACCAGTACAAGAAGGAAAATCCCAATGTCACTGTGACCCCGGTGTACACAGGCGACTATGACGAGACACGCACCAAGATTCAAGCCGCCGTGAAAGCCAAGAAGGTACCGGATCTTGCCATTGCACTCTCCGCGGAACTTTTCCTGCTGAATGACCTCGGAGCCATTGATCCGCTCGATTCGTACATCAATGCGGATTCCGACGGTAAAGCCTATATTGACAACTTCTATGCCCCATTCCTTGCGAACTCGCAGACTGGAGGAAAGACCTGGTCCATTCCCTTCCAGCGTTCCACTGTGGTGATGTACTACAACAAGGATCTGTTCAAGAAGGCCGGTCTTGATCCGGAAAAACCCCCGCAGACCTGGGAGGAATTGCGGCAGGATGCCAAGCAACTGACTGTGGCAAACCAGCAGTGGGGCGTAGAGGTGCCGTCCACAATAGGCTGCTACTGGCTCTTGCAGGCTTTCGACCTGGAAAACGGCGACAACATCATGAACAGCGATGGCACAAAGGTCTATTTTGATCGTCCTGACAATGTCGAGGCCCTGCAATTCGTCACTGACTTGAGCCGTGTTGATAAGGTCATGCCCACCGGAACCATTGATTGGAAGACTTCGCCCACTGATTTCATCAACCAGAAGACGGCGATGCTCTATCACACCACGGGGAATTTGACGAGCATCAAGCAGAATGCGAAGTTTGACTTCGGAGTGGCATTCCTTCCGAAGAACAAGCACTATGGCACGCCGACCGGTGGCGGGAACTTCTACATTTTCAAGAACAGCCCGCAGGATCACAAGGAGCAGTCATGGAAGTTCATCCGATGGGTGACGGCACCGGAACGCGCAGCGCAGTGGAGCATCGAGACGGGCTATGTGGCGCCATCCAGGACAGCTTACGACACATCCGTCATGAAGGACTACGTCAGTGGTTTTCCTCAAGCTGCGGTGGCTCGCGACCAGCTCCAGTACGCATCTGCTGAGCTCTCAACCCATAACAATGGTCAGGTCCAGCAGACATTGAGCGATGCCATGCAGGCGGCGGTCACGGGCAGCAAGACCCCGGCTCAAGCGCTGAATGACGCCCAAAGCCAGGCCGATTCCTATCTGATGCCGTTCAACAAGTAGCTGACCACCAGAAGGAAGAGAAGACACACTCGTGCGTGTTCGCCGTCGCCGGGGCAGGAGCAGCATCACCGTGGCGCTGCTCCTGCTGCCCTCGTTCGTGTTTCTGGCCATCTTCACCGTGTACCCGATTCTCAGAACGATCGGCCTCAGTTTCTTCCAACAGGACATGGCCTCGTCCATCTCAGAGTTCGTGGGACTCGGGAATTTCTTGGGCCTGTGGCATGACGCTCTGTTCTGGAAGGTTGTCGTCAATACCTTCTACTTCGTCATGGGGATCGTGCCGATCAGCTTGGCCCTGGCGATCATCATGGCGATGATGGCCAATCGCGTCTTCCGAGGGAACCGTGCAGTTCAGGCAGTCTTCTTCTACCCGGTGGTGCTGCCATTGGTCGCTGTGGCCAATATCTGGCTCTACTTGTATTCCCCGAATGGCTTGTTCTCGGCCGTGTTGGCATTTTTCAGAATATTCAATGTCAATCCGTTGGCGGACACCAGCACCGTGATACCGGCCTTGATTGTCATGTTGATCTGGAAAGACGCCAGCTTCTACATGATTTTCTATTTGGCTGCCTTCAAAAATCTTCCGGAGGATGTGTACGAGGCGGCGGCCCTGGACGGTGCGCATGGCTGGCGCCTGTTCTGGAGGATCACTTTTCCTCTGCTCATGCCAACAACAGTATTTTGCGTGGTCATGGCCACGGCAGATTCCTTCCATCTGATCGACCATCTCATCATCATGACCCAGGGTGGCCCGAACAATGCGAGCAATACGCTGCTCTACTACACCTACCAGAATTCATTCCAATTCCTGGATCCTGGTAAAGCATCCGCACTGACCGCGGTTCTGCTTGTCATTCTTCTGATCATCTTCGGTGTGCAGTTCTTGGGCCTGGACAGGAAAATCACCTATGCATGAGAAATCTGGCACTCGTTCTCTGAAGACAGTGTGGACTCTTCTCTTCTCGCTGGTGTGGATTGTGCCGCTGGTCTGGGTGGTGGTGCGGTCATTTGAGCCTGATGGTGGTGGAGGTTACTCCTTGGCGAATTTTGCATCAGCATGGGATGCTGCCCCTTTCCCGATCTACTACATGAACACCATTGAGATTGCGGTGTGTGTGCTTGCGGTTCAGCTCATCACGAGCACGTTCGCTGCGTATGCGTTCGCGCGGTTTGAGTTTCCATTCCGGAATGCATTGTTCATGGTCTATCTGGTGCAGATCATGGTGCCCCCAGAAGTACTGATCTTTCCCAACTTTTCAACAATCGGAGATCTTGGGCTCGTCGACACCAAGCTCGCGATCATGCTTCCCTATTTCTTCTCGGCCTTCGGGGTCTTCCTCCTTCGTCAAGCTTTCAAGGGCATTCCCATTGAATTGGAAGAAGCCGCCAGGATCTCCGGGTGCAACACGCTTCAGGTCATTTGGCATATTGACGTGCCTCTTGCGATCCCAACTTTTGTGGCGTTCGGGCTGGTGTCGGTGACCCGTCAGTGGTCGAATTTTCTGTGGCCGCTGGTCGTCACGAATTCAGACGACAACAGGCCATTGTCCTTGGGCATGTCCATGTTCGCCAAGACCACGGAGAGCAGTGCCCAGTGGGGAACGCTCTCTGCAGCCACGCTGCTGGTCATTGCCCCTGTGCTGATTGTGTTCGTCATCTTCCAACGCCAATTCGTCAGCTCCTTCATGAACTCCGGGGTCAAGTGAGCGAGTCGCTCATCGCTTTCAGGCTGACAGTGATGCTGAACGGTGCAGTGAGCCGGTAACGTGACTCGCGGCGTGGATCGGCGTGCTGAGGTTTCATCGTCGCGGGTGCACAGAGGTGCGATCCTGCCGTCGTCAGCGGGGAGTGAACACATGAGACTTGCGATCATCGGTTCGGGCAAGATCGTGCAAGAAGTGTTGCCGGTGCTCGGCGATCTGCCGGCCATCGAGCTGAGGGCGATCTGTGGGCGGGCACAGAGCACAGACAAGCTCAATGGCCTGGCTGCGAAATTCGGCATCGGGCGTGTGTACACCGATTTCGCCGAATGTCTGGCTGATCCGAATCTCGACACCGCCTACATCGCGCTTCCCAATACCCTGCACTACGAGTACGCCAAGGCGGCACTTCTGGCGGGAAAGAATCTCATCTGCGAGAAGCCCTTCACAATGAACCTGGCGCAGTTCGACGAGTTGCAACAAATCGCTGAGGACAAGCAGTTGATTCTGGTGGAGGCCATCACCACCGCCTATCAATCCAACTATTTGGCGGTCAAGGAGTGCCTGCCCGAGATCGGCGTGCTGAAGATGATCCAGTGCGGCTATTCGCAGTACTCCTCGCGCTATGACGCCTTCGAACGTGGCGAAATAGCCCCGGCCTTCGACCCTGCCATGGGCGGTGGCGCCCTGATGGATCTCGGCATCTATCCCATTCATTTCGCTGTGGGGCTACTCGGCGAACCGGTCTCGGTGAGCTATTCCCCGAACATGGACAAGGGCGTCGATACCTCCGGCGTCGCGGTCCTGGACTATGGCGATCACAAGGTCGTATGCGTCTGTGCGAAGGATTCGGGCGCGCCCAACAGACAGGTCATCCAGGGCGTGAAGGGCTCGATCATCATGGACGCCGCACCCAACGAATGCGGTCCCTTCACCGTCGACATCCGCGGTTGCGAACCGCGTCACATCGATCGGACAGTTCATCCACACAGAATGTTCGAGGAATTCCAGACATTCGAGCGAATGATCGCCGAACATGACCTGGCGGGGTGCTCTACGCAACTCGATCACAGCAGGCGGGCCCTCTCGGTACTGGTGCAGGCGAGAGCGTCGTACTGACCGGCAGGTTTCAGATTCTCCGTCGTCTTCCTGGCAGCGAATTCCGCAGATGTCCACTCGGGGTACCTGGCGGCATCCGGAGTTGCGGGCCCCGCACCCATTACGGCCGTGAATTTCTCAGGGCGCCGCATGTTTGATGATGGCACTGCTTTGATGATGGCACTGTTTCGCCCGAAATCAGATGAATCCATCGACCGGTGGCCCCGTGCTACCATCTCCAGCGGTGGTGCTTGCAAACCACCCGCGTCGTTGAACGCTTCGTGGCTGCCCGCGCACAGCGCAGGCCCACATCTCATCCGGACACCGGATGCATGATTGCTTTCGTACGGCGAACGGACGCGTCAAATCCGGCGCCTTCGCCCATTTTCAATGCACCGGGCTCGCTATCCCGGGGAAGAAACTCATGACTTCAACTGTCGCCACGTCCGTGGCGCCTGCCGTCGGCGCCGCCACGGCATCACCCGCCCTCGCTTCACCCACTTTCGCTTCCTTGGGCGTGCCCCAGGCACTGGTCGCCGTGCTCGAGCAGCAGGGCAAGGCCAGCGCCTTCCCGATCCAGGCCGACACGCTCCCTGACACTCTCGCCGGGCGCGATGTGCTCGGGCGTGGCAAGACCGGTTCCGGCAAGACCCTCGCCTTCACCATTCCCATGGTTGCCCGGCTCGGCGCCGGCAATGGTCAGGGGCGCAACGAGCCCCATCGTCCTCGCGGCCTGGTCCTGGCTCCCACCCGTGAACTGGCCACCCAGATCGCAGAGGTTGCCACACCGCTGGCGCATGCCCTCGGGCTTCGCGTCACCACCGTCTTCGGCGGGGTCAAGCAGTCCCGCCAGCAGAATGCCCTGGATCGTGGCGCGGCAATCGTCGTCGCTTGTCCTGGGCGTCTTGAGGACCTCATGCGGCAGGGCATCATCTCGCTGTCCAGCGTGCAGATCACTGTCATCGACGAGGCCGATCTGATGGCTGACATGGGCTTCCTGCCCGGTGTCACTCGCATTCTCAAGGCCACTCAGGCCAAGGGCCAGCACATGCTGTTCTCGGCCACGCTCGACAACGGTGTGGACCGGCTGGTGCACCAGTTCCTGCACGACCCGAAGGTGCACTCGGTGGATTCGGCGGAATCCCACGTGGACACGATGACCCACCACGTCTTCGAGGTCTCCAACCCTGCGCAGAAGAGCCAGATCGTGCAGACCCTGGCCTCCGGCACTGGCCGGCGCATTCTGTTCTTCCGCACCAAGCACCACGCCAAGCGTGCAGCCAAGCAGCTCACAGCTGCCGGCATTCCAGCGGTCGACCTGCAGGGCAATCTCTCCCAGAACGCCCGGGAGCGCAACCTCGCTGCATTCGAATCCGGCAAGGTGCACGTGCTGGCGGCCACCGATGTGGCGGCTCGTGGCGTCGATGTCGCCAATGTCGAACTGGTCATCCACGTCGATCCACCGACCGAGCACAAGGAATACTTGCACCGTTCGGGCCGTACCGCCCGCGCCGGTCACAGCGGGGACGTCGTGACACTGTGTTTGCCGCAGGAGCGCCGTGATCTCGCCAGCGTGCTGCGCAGGGCCAAGATTCGCACCCAGCCCATTCAGGTCACCGCGGATTCTCCCGAGGTCGAGGAACTGGTGGGGGAGCGTGCACCGCGCGTCGCCCCGGTCATCGTCGCGCCTGTTCAGCAGGGTCGATCTGGTGGTCCGCAGCGTTCTCGTGGCCGCAATGGTGGCCCGAATGCCTCCGGTGGGCGTGGCCACGGCAGGTCGAACAGACGTGGTGGCTCCGGCTCCGCCGAGCAGCGCAACGGTGGTTCCCGCTCCGGTGGTTCACGTTCTGGCAACAACGGCGGTGCCGCAGCCTTCTCCAGCCAGGGCAACCGGGGTGGCTCAGGGCGTCGCCACTGAACCACTGATCAACTGATCGGACAGATGAACCGGCTGCACCCACCTACTGAGGTGGATGCGGCCGGTTCGTCGCGTGTGAACGGTGTGATGGTGAATGGCTTGATGGGCTTCACTCTTGTACCCACTGGGCAACGAGGATGAAGCCCATCAAGACCGTGGTGTCACAGAATTACTCGCTGGAGCGCTGCGGCCCCAGTTCTGGATCCGACTCCGCATCGGGGCCCTCCGGTTGGTCTGCCGGGGGATCGGCCTGCTGATCGGCTGTGGCTGCAGCAGGGATCTCGGTGGGCATCGTCGACCCTGGAATCGCAGGACTTGCCTTCTGCTCCGGCGTGTTGCTGGGCGCGAGTCCCCGGTTCTTATTCACGGACAGTCGGTCCGTCAGCCGCCCTTCAAGAGCTTTCGCCTCGGCAATAGCCTGTTCAACAGATTCCTGCGACTTCTGCTCATCGGCCTTCTTCTGCTTCTCGATCTCAGCGAAGACGTCGACCGGTGTCGGCGGATCGAACCCCTCTGCATCAGTCTCCGCTTCTTCATTCGCACCGGGGCCGGACCGATTTCCCACCAGGCTGCCCAGCCCCTTGAGCGCCTCGTTCAGCTCGCTGGGCACGATCCACATCTTGTTTGCCTCACCGCGGGCCAGGTTCGGCAGCATCCGAAGGTACTGGTAGGACAACAGCGAGGGCGTGGGCTTGCTGGCATGAATGGCGCTGAATGTGGTGGAGATGGCCTGTGCTTCGCCCTCTGCCCGCAGCATCGAGGCCTGCCGATCAGCCTGTGCCCTCAGCACCGCAGATTCGCGGTCGCCCTGAGCCCTCAGGATGGACGCCTCTCGGTCGCCGGAGGCCGACAGAATCTGAGACTGGCGCTGGCCCTCGGCCAACAGAATGGCTGCCCGCTTGTCGCGCTCGGCCCGTGCACCCTTCTCCATGGCGTCGCGGATGGTGGCCGGCGGTTCGATGGAGCGCAGCTCCACACGATTGACCTTGATGCCCCACTTGCCGGTGGCCTCGTCGAGCACCGCGCGCAACTTCTGGTTGATCTCTTCCCGGCTGGTGAGGGTCTGTTCGAGATCGAGCCCGCCGATGATGTTGCGCAGCGTGGTCATGGTGAGCTGCTCGATGGCCTGGATGTAGTTCTGCGCCTCATAGGCCGCGCGCACCGGGTCGATCACCTGGTAGTAGATGACGGAATCGATGCTCACCATGAGGTTGTCCTCGGTGATGACACCCTGCGGGGGAAAGGGCACCACGGCTTCCCGCATGTCCATCTTGTAGCGCACCGAGTCGATGATCGGCACGAGGAGGTGCGGCCCGGGCGACAGTGAGCGATTGAACTTTCCGAGTCGTTCCACCACCCCGACCTGTTGCTGGCGGATGACTCGTACGGACTTCACGAGCAGTGTCACGAACACGATGGCGATGATGATCGAGATGATTGTTACGAATGTCATGGCAACCTCCTGAAGCTGTCGGTGAGGCTCACGCCTCAGGTCTGTTCTGGTTGGTGTTGTGCCTCGGGGCTGACGTCGTTGTAATCCGGCCCGGGCTTCCGTGGGTGCGGCGTCCGTGCCGGCATCGTCCCCATGATTCATGGCACCGGTCTCGGGTCATTGGGTTTCACCCCATGTCAGGGGTCCATTCCGGGGATAGACGACAGCGATGGCGCCGTCGATCTCGAATACTTCGATGTCGGTTCCGGATTCGATGACTCCACCGATGCTGCGGGCAGTCCAGGTGTCACCGGAGATTTTGGCCTCGCCGCCGGTGGGCGTGATCTGGGAGAGGGCAACCCCGGGGGCGCCGACAATCTTGTCCAGGCTGGAGCGATAACCGGCCGAATTCCGGACCTTGCGCAGCAAGGTGGGGCGCAAGAAGGCGAGCATCACCCAGGCCACCAGGATGGCGATGATGATCTGCAACCAGAACAGATGGGGGAAAGCCAGCGCCACGAGTCCGCCGGCAATGGCTCCGCTGGCGAGCATGAGCAGCGTCATCTCAGTGGTGAGGAACTCGCACACGCCGAGAACCGCGCCGGCGGCCATCCATGCCGCCCAGCCATAGTCCCTCAGCCAGTCATTCATGTCGTCCTCGTCGGGTGTCCTGTTGTCGATTGGTTGTCGAGTGGTCCTGGTGTGCGCTGTGCTCGCGGGTTACGCCATCGAGAAGCATCGTGCGCAGTGCTGCATCGCGCTGCTTCGACGAAAACCCCGGCGCCGGCCTCGTCGTGCCATCCACGCTACACGGTGCCCCTGACATCCCCGAGCCTCATCATTCCGGAGCACTTTCCCTCGTCAGCGTCATGAAGACAGCCGACCTGAGATGCGGATCAGGGTGAACAACCTGCGCGTGGCCACTCGGTGTGCCCTCCCTGTGCATCTGACTGCGTGTTCAGCACTGGTCGGGCTACCGATGAGCGGGCTGGCCACGCGGAGGGCGGCAAAAATCTCATAAAAGCGAAGGGCCCTGTTGAACTTATGCAGGAACCTACCTATAGTACGTAGGGACCTGCCGATCGGACAGAGATGCAGGAGCCGAGGACGGACAAGCGGGGCGATCGCGGAGCCGGTCGGCTTCGGCCATCCGGCAGGCAGGTCACAAACCAACATAGTTCCAGGCCTGGCACGGACAAGCCGGCCCGGACATCACTTCATCAAAGGAAAAGACATGAATGACAACCAGAACACAAACAATCGGAACATCGACGACAGTGACCAGACAATCGGCGACGAGCAGGGCTCGCCGCCGACCACGCAGCAACTCACCGCACGCCTCACCTATCTGTTCATCCTTCTCAAGCGAGGCGATGCCTGGCTGCGTCAAGGATCGCGTTCAGCTCCCGGGGTGCTCCAGGGCCAGGGGCGTGTACTCCGCCTGCTGGCGCTGCATTCACCGGTGGCGCAGAAGGACCTCGCCTACCTGCTCGGCATCCGCTCCCAGTCGCTGGCCGAACTGCTCGGCAAGCTCGAGGCGTCCGGGCTGGTGAGCCGCAGCCAGAACCCCGACGACAGGCGCAGCTGGCTCGTGGAGATCACCGAGGAAGGCCGCCAGCAGGCGGAATCCCAGCCAAGCATTGAGGAGGGACCCTTCTCCGCATTGGAGGAGTCAGAACGCCGCCAGCTGGCCGAACTGCTCGACCGCGTGATCGACGAGGTGGAGAAGAATCTGCCAGGTGGCGTTGACAGGCGCCTGCAGGCGATGCGCCGGATGTGGTCCGGCGATGAGGACCCAGAGGACGGCCTCGGCTGGGGTCCGTGGGGACGCGGTCCACGACATCGTGGCGGAGCCGAATGGTTCGGTGGCCCACAGGGCCATCGTCGCCCGGAGAGCGGGCGCGACCCGGAGAACCATCACGGTCATCGCGGCGAGCATGGCCCAGAGGGTCATCACGGTCATGACGGGCACCGCGCAAGAGGTATGCGATGAATCATTCTCTGGCAGTGCAGGCCGAGGGGCTTGTCAAGGTGTTCGGTTCCATGAGAGCAGTCGACGGGGTGGATCTCGAAGTGCGAGCGGGCTCCGTGTACGGAGTGCTCGGCCCCAATGGCGCGGGCAAGACGACAACGATCTCGATGCTTGCCACGTTGCTCAAGCCGGACGGCGGTCGTGCTCAGGTGTTCGGGCATGACGTGGTCCGCGATGCCGGTATCGTTCGGCAGCTGATCGGTGTGACCGGCCAGTACGCCTCGGTGGACGAGACCCTGTCCGCCACCGAGAATCTGGTGCTCTTCGCCCGGCTGCTGGGTTTCAGCCGCCGAGATGCCAAGTCCAAGGCGACAGAGCTGCTCGAGCGATTCGGGCTCACCGCGGCAGCCAGGCGTCCGCTGAAGAAGTTCTCCGGCGGAATGCGGCGTCGCTTGGACCTGGCGGCCTCTCTCATCGCTCAACCCCCGCTGATCTTCCTCGACGAACCCACCACGGGCCTCGACCCGCGAACTCGTGGGCAGATGTGGGACACCATCCGAGAACTCGTGGCAACAGGTTCCACCGTGCTGCTCACCACGCAATATCTGGACGAGGCCGACCAGCTCGCCGACAGGATCGCCGTGATCGATGAGGGGCGAGTGGTGGCCGAAGGCACCCCTGACCAGCTCAAGGAATCGGTTGGATCCTCCTCGCTGATTCTGCGGCTGGCCGACCCTGCAGATACCTGGGCCACGCTGGAGACCATCGGCCGCGTGCTGCGCGTCAACGGTGTGGCCAGTCCCGAGGCCGCCCGGATCATCGTCCCGATGACCGACGCCGATCTGGTCGCCGACCTGCTCATCGCGATGCGTGAGGCGCATCTGGCGATCTCGGAGTTCAGCGTCCAGAAACCCACCCTCGACGAGGTCTTCCTCGCCCTCACCGGTCACGACACCGGCCCCTCGGATGATGCTGACAAGGAGTTCGCGGCATGAGCACAATCACTGTCCTCCCTGGCGACAGGCAATTGACCAATCGCCTCGGTCTTCGCCGGACAGTCAACAATTCACTGGTGATGGCCTGGCGCGGACTGCTGAAGATCCGGCGCACCCCGGAACAACTCTTCGACGTGGTTGCGCAGCCGATCCTGTTCACGGTGATGTTCGCCTATCTGTTCGGCGGGGCAATCGCGGGGAATGTGTCTGCCTACCTGCCCACCCTCATTCCAGGAATTCTCGTGCAGACGGTGATCACGACATCGGTGGTCACCGGCACCCAGCTGCGTGAGGACATGGACAAGGGCGTCTTTGCACGCTTCCGATCGCTGCCCATCGCGAGGATCTCCCCGCTCGCCGGTGCGCTGCTGGCGGACACCTTGCGCTACGGCATCGCGACGGCGCTGACCTTCGTCGTGGGATGGATCATCGGCTTTCACCCGGCAGGCGGTCTCGGAAGTGTCGTGCTGGCAGGGCTTCTCGTGGTGATCTGTTCGTGGGCGATCAGCTGGATCTTCGCCTTCTTCGGGGTCATCGCCCGCACTGCGTCGAGCGTCCAGGGCATTGCCATGGTCGTGCTGTTCCCGCTCACCTTCTTGTCCAATGCCTATGTGCCGCTGGAAACCCTGCCCTCAGGCTTGCGCTGGTTCGCCACCGTGAATCCGATCTCGCACCTGGTCAGCGCGGTGCGAGAGCTGGTGAATCATTCCATCATCGGAACCGATGTGGTGTGGTCCCTGGCGGGCGCCGCGGTGATCGTCGCGATGTTCGCTCCCATCACGGTGAGGGCATACATGCGCAAGGCCTGAGCACATGCCGGACGAACCGGCGAGGACGTCAGGATCAGCGGATTGCGGCGCTCAGCTGATCTGGCCGCATTGTGGTGGAGCAGGCCGGCCCATTCGCCGTCGTGCTTCACTGAGCGCCAATGACACAGGAAATGAGGGAACACATGCCCACGACGATGCTTGATCTGCAGGGTGTCACCAGCCACACGGAGTACCGCGACGGCACCATGCGGGATTGCGTACTGGCGGAGCCCAATGTCATCCACACCTCATGCGGGGATCTGGTGCCTCACTACGATGCCCTCGAGGTGCGCACCAAGCCTGGGAAGTCGATGACCTTCTTCAAGTCCGGTGCGATTCGCTCCGTTGCGCTGGAGGAGCAGGCCTATGTCACCACGCCGCTCGGGCCCATTCCGGCGGAACTCGTCACCTTCTACGAGAACGGCACACTGAACAGTGTCTTCCCCCTCAACGGCCAGATCAGTTATGCCTGGAGCGAAGAGGAGGAGAAGGGCCTCGCGGTGCCCATGACCTTGAAGTTCACCTTCGGGCAGGTCACGGCGAAGTTCATCGCACTGCGTTTCCGTGACGATGGCCAGCTGCGCAGCGTGACCCTGTGGCCGGGTGAAGTCGTGACGATCACGACCCCACTGGGTGAGTTCCCGGCCCGCACCGGTATCCGACTGCATCCCAACGGTGCACTGGAATCCTTCGAACCGGCCCAGCCCATCGTCCTGGACACGCCCATAGGCAAGGTGCCCGCCTACGATGTCGACGCGTTCACGGTGGACGGCGACCAGAACTCCGTGCGCTTCGACGGGGACGGCAATCTCACGCACCTGACGACCGCCGGTGAAATCACCGTGGAGGATCCCGACCAGGGCATGATGAGCGTCCATTCGCGCACGCGCTTCGCCCTCATGGAGGATGTCCCGGTCAATCTGTCCATCGATGTCAGCTTCGATGAGGACCAGGTGAGCCTCGGCAATGGTGCGCAGAACCACACATTCTCGGTGCCGAAGTGCTCGTTCACCGTCAACTCCAATATCGACCCGGAGTCGCTGGTCGTCTGCGACTCGCGCTGCGAGACCGGCGGGAACTCCTGCGACTCCTGCGAGGGCAACTGCAACGGCTCCTGCAAGTAGGGGTCGCCCCTTTTCTCGTTCGTCGTGAGAACCACACATTCGGCAGTGAGGGGCCGGGTATCCGGTATCCGGGGACGCCCGGCCCCTCGTTGCCGATCAGGCGACCGTCCCATCGACATTTGCGGGCACCATCCTGGATCAGCGTGGATCCGTTTCTACTTGCCAGCGCCACAATGATGGATTTCCATTAGCCTGGGGGGCGAAGGCATGCTCGTGCGCGACGTGGCGCATGATGTGTCTTGTGCTGCAGGGGCGCGGCCCCGCCGGCAGTGTTTGCCTGAGGAAAGGGTGTAGACGTGAGCTATCAGCAGATCTTGGTGGGAATCGACGGATCCGAACAGGCCGATCGTGCCTTCGACAAGGCATGCGACCTGGCGAAGACGATGTCGGCGAAGGTCCATGTGGTGCAGATCTTCGACCGCGACCGTCTCGTGCCCTCGCTCTACGGCGGCGACGTGCACTTCTTCGAAGAGGAGACCGACAGAGCCAAGAAGGTCATCGAAACATATGTCGCGAAGGGCAAGGAGCGCGGCGCCGACATCGACGGCAGGGTATTCACGGGCAGTGCCAACTACATGCTCGCCCGCCATCTGCCGGACAAGTATGCGGCTGATCTCATCGTGATGGGCAGCACCGGTCTCAGTACCATCGAACGGCTGCTGCTGGGTTCACGCAGCACCTATGTGCTGCGTAATGCCCCATGTGACGTGCTCATCGTGAAGTGACGCATCGTCGGCCGTGGCTCGCGTCGAATTGAACGGTGTGTGCCACGGCCGACGACACCCGATCGGGTGAGGCCTTTCAGCACGGCCGCAGTGCGCGATGCTGGTGGCGTCTGCGGGTTCAAGCGCCCACTGCGGCGGCCTCTTCCAGGTCGATCTGGTGGATGGCCTCGCTGGCCACCATGTCGGAGATGGTCTTCTCGTGCAGCTCGTCGGTGACGGCGCGCCGCTGGGCCGCGAATACGGTGCTCTGCCCTTCTGCTTCGAGCGCCTGCTGTTCCTCGGCAGCGGCCTTGCACACCTCAGCGACGCGCTCCCTCATGGCGGCCGCCTCGGCCATCTCAGCCGAGTTGTCCATGTGAAGGGCCTCGGCGATCCAGGGCAGTGTCACACCCTGGATCAGGATGGTGCCCACTGTCACGATGAAGGCGATTCGCTGGATCGCATCCCGCTCGGGGAACGCCGCACCGGTCGTTGTCACCAAAGGGATGCTGGCCGCAGCGGTCATGGTGAGAATACCGCGCATGCCTGCCCAGGAGCCGACGAAGGCGCTCTTCCAGCTGATCCTCTGGACGCCAGCGTTTTCGTCCTTGGCCCGGTGAGCGCTGCTCTCATCGGTGGTGGTGGAGGTTTGTGCAACGCTGCCTCGCCGGGGCTCCGAAGCGGCTGCGTCAGTGACCGGCGCACTGGAATATGTGGCATGCCCATGCCGGACAGCACGCGCGTAGAGCAGAAAGATCCACCCGAAACGCACGAGGATGACCACGACGAGCAGCACCAGGCCGATGCCGATGATGAGGCCGCGCGAGTGTTCGGTGGTCGGGCCGTCCAGCAGGAAGGTCTTGCACTGCAGGCCGATGTAGGCGAAGACGAAGGATTCCAGCAGCATGTCGATGACCGGCCAAATCTGCTTCTCCTGCAGACGCACGGCGTAGAGCTCGTTGTCACTGCCCTTCCGGTCGGCAAACCAGGTCGAGGTGCTCACCACGAAACCGGCGGCGACAACGGCGAAAACATCGGAGGATTCCAGATGCTCGGCGATCAAATAGGCCAGAAAGGGGACGATAAGGTTCAGCGCACTTGCGATGGTCGGATCGGTGAGCCGGTGGCGCGCCCATGCCGCGCTGAGACCGACGACGACTCCGACCAGAGTGCCGACAACGGCGCTGAACAGGAATGCCAGGACAGGATTCTCGATCGGTACCTCGTGACCCACAACAGCGGTGACGGCCAAGCCGAAGAAGGTCAGTGCGGCGGCATCATTGATGAGACTTTCGCCCACGAGGATGTCCATGACCCGCCGTGGCAGGCCCACCTCGGCGCCGTGGCTCACGGTGCCAGCGGTGTCGGGCGGCGAGAGGATCGCTCCCAGCGTCATCGCCGCGGCCATGCCGAGGGCGGGAAGCATCAAATGGGCGACCACGCCGGCAACCACTGTCGTCGCGGCGACCAGGCCGAAACCCAGACCAAGAATCGGTCGCAGATTGCGCACGAAACCGAAGGGCGAGAAATGCAACGCCGCGGAATAGAGCAACGGTGGAGTGACGATCCCGAGAATGGCCTCAGGGCTCAACTCGAAGGATGGAATCCCGGGGATGAAGGACACCCCGCAGGCGATCACGAGGATGAGAATGGCGGGCTGCAGCCCCATGCGCTGGGCGATGGAATATATGCACAGGCACGCAACGACGATTATCAACAACAGTGGAAAAGCCACGCGGGCATCCTAGACTTCTGCTCGGTGCCATGGCCGTCCAGATTCCGCCCAGCCTGCCGTCAGCGCGGAGTACCCGGTGACCTGGAGTATGGACGGCAGTCGTGGAAGTCGTGGTCGGGAGAGCGACAGTGCGTTGCCGGGTGAGTCGCATCTTGAATCAGGGTGCAGTACTGACACCTGGCGGGCGGGTGCAGAATTATCTTCGCCGGCAGGCGAGCCATCGGCTATAAACTTGGGAGACATGGGGAGCCACCCGCGACGATGCGCCGGGGAAACTGCTCGGTGGTGGGTTCCAGGCTTCGAACGGTGCTGTTCAAGTGTGGGAGGGAAGCGGCGACATGTACCAGCGGATACTCGTAGGTGTTGACGGTTCGGAACAGGCAGAGCGCGCATTTCATGTGGCGTGCGACATGGCGAAGGTGCTGTCGGCCTCAGTCCGCGTCGTCCAGATCATCGATCGTGACAGGCTCGTCCGCTCGCCCTACGGCGGGGGTGAGGAATTCTACGAGCACCAGATCGAGAGGGCGAAGAGAAATATCGACTCCTTCCTCAAGGAAGGCCAGGAGCTGGGAGTCGACATTCAGGGCGAAACCATTTCGGGCAGTGCCAGTCTGCTGCTCGGCAGGGAGTTGCCGAAGGAGCATTCGATCGACCTGATCGTGCTCGGCAGCACCGGGCTGAGCGCTGTGGAACGCCTGCTGCTTGGTTCGCGAAGCAGCTATGTGCTGCGCAATGCCCCCTGCGATGTGCTCATCGTCAGGTAGCGTCTAGACGCCGGGTCAGCGGCGCCGCAGCAGGTAGTTGTCGAAGACCCAGCCCTTGCGCGCCAGCGCATCGGCGCGGGTGTCGAGGATCTGCTGACGCACCGTCGCCAGATCGCCTGTTATGAGGATTTCGTCGGGGGTGCCGAGGTAGGCGCCCCAGTAGATGTCCAGGCCCTCGGGGTCGATGGTGGCGAAGACCTGGCGGCCGTCCAGCATGACGACGACATCGTCCACCTCGGGTGGCATGCCTTCGCGCAGCAGCCGTGCCGGACTGATCTGCACGGCTCGGCCCTGCCGGTTGAGCGGGATCTTGTGGTGCGCTGCCAGCGCGAGGACGCTGCTGATACCAGGAATCACCCGTAGCCCGATGGGGGAATCCTGCGAGGCCGCCGCGACGAGCTGCTGGGCGATCGCCAGCGTGCTCTCATACAGACTCGGGTCTCCCCAGACCAGGAATCCGCCGGTCTGGTTCTCGCCCAGATTGGCGGCGACTGCCCTGCTCCACTGGTCGAGACGCTGCGCCCGCCACAGCGCGACGGCGGCGTCATAGTCGGGCGCAGTGCGCCAAGGCCTGAGCGGGTCGTGCAGCTCGACGATGCGGACCGGTGTGCTGCGATGTCTCGACATCACCTCGCGGCGGGCCTCGACGAGATCATCGAGCTCGTTCTGCTTCAGCACGACGAAGAGAACATCGATGGCCTGGATCGCGTGCACTGCTTCCAGGGTGATCCAGTCCGGGTCGCCGGCGCCGATTCCGATGAGCACGAGTTCGCGGGCCATGGGCCGAACCCTATGCCGTCGTGCAGAGAATGCTTCTCGGCTGGGCCGTTGCCGATCCGGGTGCTGGGATGGGACAACGCGGGCAGTACGTTGAGCCCATGCGTGTCATGAAGTGCCCGCAGTGTGGGTATCCCGTGTGGCTGGAGGACCTGGCGTGCCAGACCTGCGGCCTGGATGTGCTGCTCGACCCGATGAGCCTGCAGATGGTCCCGTTCGATGGTGGCACCGACACCGAGGGGCGGTCTCTGGTTTCCTGCGCCAATCGTGCCAATGGGTGCAACTGGGCGGCGCCGGCCGACAAAGCCGACAATGTGGGGCAGCTGTGCTTTGCCTGCCGGCTGACCCGCAGGAGTCCCGACCCGGATGACGCACCCGCCATGCGCAAACTTGCGGTGACGAGCCAATCCATCCGTCGGTTGCTCTACGGGTTGGCAAGTGCTCATATCCCGGTGGTGCCCTACTGGGTGCGTGAGGGCGGCCTTGCCTTCGATCTGCTCTCCTCGCAGTCCGAGGGCGTGGGCAAGGTGATGATCGGGCACGCCAACGGCGTCATCACGATGGATCTGGCGGAGTCCCTTGACGACTACCGCGAGGCGCAGCGGCTGAGCCTCGGCGAGGCCTACCGCACCATGCTGGGGCACTTCCGCCACGAGATTGGTCACTACTACGAGTGGCAGCTGGTGGAATCGGTGGGCGGTCCGTTGCTGGATCGATGCCGGGAATTGTTCGGCGACGAAAGGGCGTCCTACTCCGAGGCCATCGAGCGTCACTACCGTGAGGGGCCGCCCAAGGGCTGGCGGGATTCCTACATCTCCGAGTACGCCACGATGCACCCGTGGGAGGACTTCGCTGAGTCCTTTGCCCACTACCAGCACATTCTGGACACTCTCACCACGGTCTCGAATGGGGGAATGCACATCATTCCCGACGAGGAACTCGGCTTTCTCGACGGTGAAGTGTCGCCCCGGCACGATTATCTGGATTGTTCGTTCGAGGACGTTCTCCGGGACTGGAAGTGGGTTGCTCACCTTCTCAACCGCGCGAATCATGCGATGGGCAAGTCCGATCTGTATCCCTTCAGCATTCCCGAGCCGGTGGCGGAGAAACTCGCCTTCGTCCACCACGTCGTGCTGGTCTCGCGGGTGGATGCGCCATTCGTGACGAGCTGAATGCACCCGCAGAATGGGATGGTGGCCGCGACCGGAGATGATTCCCGAACTGCGGCTCGCGAGTGCACACGGGACAGCCCGGTTTGACATTGCCGGAATTACTGTGATGCACTGCCGCCATGTCCCAGTCACAGCTTGAGGCCGCACCTGCGGTGCGCTGCGCTGTGACCGTGTGTTGTCGGTGACCCTTCACCCGCCTTTTGCGGTTTTCTGAAGGTACGTCACCCCATTCACACGTGAGGACATCCTGTCATCGTGGTTCTTCCACCCATATTCTCTCTGGTCGGGCGCACTCCCCTGCTCCAGCTGACCCGTCTCGGTACCCTCCCGGAGGGTGTGCGGGTTTACGCTAAAGCGGAGTTCATGAATCCTGGCGGTTCTGTCAAGGACCGGGCCGCGGCCGGCATGATCCTTGACGGCATGCAGAGCGGGCATTTACCGGTCTCCTCGGCGCTCGGCTCCACGACTTCCACTGGGATTCCCACAATTATCGATGCCACGAGCGGGAACACCGGGATCGCGCTGGCGATGATCGGTGCCGCCATCGGAGTGCCGGTGTCGCTGGTGATGCCGGAGAACACAAGCCCGGAGCGCAAGGCGATCATGCGGGATTGCGATGCCACGGTGATCGACGATGTGAGTGCGGCTGAGGGTTCAGACGGCGCCTTCCTCGCGGTCCGCGAGATCGTCGCTAAACACCCCGCGCGGTACTTCTACCCCGACCAGTACAACAACCCGGCCAATCCCAGGGCCCACGAGCTTGGCACCGGTGCCGAGATATGGGACCAGACGCACGGTGAGGTGACGCACTTCGTGGCTGCGATGGGTACCTCTGGTACATTCACCGGCTCCGCACGGCGACTCAAACATGAGAATCCGCGGATTCGTACCATCGCAGTCCAGCCGGACTCACCCTTGCACGGCATCGAGGGCACCAAGCACATGGCATCGACCATCCGGCCGTCCATTCTCGACGAATCCCTCATCGATGAGGTGAAGCCCATCTCCACTGAGGCGTCCTACGCGATGACGCGGCAGCTTGCGCGCCGGGAAGGCCTGTTCTGCGGTGTCAGTTCCGGGGCGAATGTGGCAGCCAGTCTCGATCTTGCCCAGAATCTGCCGCCCGGATCGACTGTCGTGACGGTGCTGCCCGACTCCGGCACGCGATACCTCGGCGACAGATTCTGGGATGAAACGGAGGATTCCCATTGATCTCCATCGACGGCGCAATTCTTGCGCGGATCCATGCGCACGGTGTCCGCGATTATCCGAATGAGGCTTGCGGGGTGCTTCTCGGCGCGCTCCCGGTATCCAGCACGCAGCCCCGGGTTGTCACTCGTGAATTGCCCTTGGGCAATTCACGAGAATCAGGGGAGCAGTACCACCGGTTTGTCATCACACCCCGGGACTATCTGGACGCAGAGCGGCGCGCGGGCGAGCTGGGGCTCGACATCGTCGGTTTCTACCACTCCCACCCCGACCACCCCTCGGTGCCTTCCGACTACGACCGCGACCACGCATTTCCCGGCCTCAGCTACATCATCACGGCCGTCGAGGGCAAGATCTGGGCCTCACCGAGGGCCGTCAGAACACAGAGCTGGACACTCGCCCTGGATCGATCGGCATTCCACCTCGAGGCCGATCTCGGTGAGACAACACAAGGCTCCGCCAACACAGCAGCACACAGTTCAGCGAACGAGGAGTAATTCAATGGCAACCGTAACCATCCCGTCAGTCCTGCGGCCCTTCACGGACCGCAAGTCTGAGCTGAGTCTGGAGGGCTCGAGTGTCGGGGAAGTGGTGGCGAGTCTATCGGCTGCCTACCCAGACCTGGCGCCACACATTTTGGACGAGAACGGCGATCTGCGCAGCTTCGTCAATGTATTTGTCGGCGACACCGACATCCGTTCGCTCCAGGGTACCGACACGCCGGTGTTCCCGGGCAGCACCATCGTGCTGGTTCCTGCCATCGCCGGCGGCGCGCCGGACACCATCAACTTCCGGGCCGTGAGGTAACTGCCATGACAGTCGATTCCATCATTCCCGACGAACGCCGCGAAACGCTCAGCCAGGACGACAACGAACGCTACAGCCGCCACATCCTGCTGCCAGAGGTCGGCTCAGAGGGCCAGCAGAGACTGCAGGCCGCACGCGTGCTCATCGTCGGGACCGGCGGACTGGGAGCACCTTTGGCACTCTATCTTGCGGCCGCTGGCGTCGGTACCATCGGCCTGGTCGACTTCGACAATGTCGAGGCCTCGAATCTGCAGCGCCAGATCATCCATTCCACTCGCGACATCGGCAGGCCGAAGACCGCATCCGCGAGGGACAGCATCCGGGCCATCAATCCCAAGGTCAAGGTGATCACCCATCAGGTGGCCCTGACCAGCGAGAACGCGCTCTCCATCATCGGGGACTACGACATCATCGCGGACGGGACAGACAACTACCCGACCCGTTACCTGGTCAACGATGCTGCGGTCTTCCTGGGCAAGCCGGTCGTGTATGGCTCGGTGTACCAGTTCGATGGCCACGTGACGGTCTTCGATTCCAGGCACGGCCCCTGCTATCGCTGCCTCTACCCGACGCCCCCGCCACCGGAACTCACTCCTTCCTGCTCGGAGGGTGGTGTCCTGGGTGTGCTTCCAGGACTGGTAGGAGTGCTTCAGGCGACAGAAGTGCTGAAGCTGCTCATCGGCGGTGCAGAGCCACTGATCGGGCGGCTGCTACTCGTCGAGGCCTGGGGCACTCATTTCCGCGAAGTCCAGATCGCCAAGAACCCTGCTTGCCCGGTCTGCGGCGCGCACCCCAGCGTCACCGAACTCATCGATTACAAGCAGTTCTGCGGGCTCGGCAGGCACGAGGAGACGACTGCCGTCGAGGGGCTTGAGGTCAGCGAGCTGAAGTCCCGCCTCGATGCCGGGGAGAAACTTCAGCTGATTGACATCCGCGAACCCCACGAGCGCAGTTTCGCTCCATTCCCTGGCGCAAAGGCCATCCCCTACGGACAGCTCGTGCGCCGGCGCAAGGAGTTCGATACCAGTGTCGATCTGGTGTTCTTGTGCAGCATTGGGCAGCGCTCGGTTTTTGCGATCAGGGCGCTCAACCGTGCGGGGTACACGGGGAAAATGTTCAATTTGATTGGCGGTGTGTCTGCGTGGCGAGATAATTTCTCAGCGGAAGAAAGTGCTCGGTCACATTCGCGCGTGGCATAACCATGGTCCACCCGATGATTCCGACCGGATGAGTTCGGGAGAGTTCTCTGCGAAAGGTCCCAAGATGTCTGAATCCGATTCCACCACTCCTGTCGCGCTGTCTCGTTCAGCGGCGTATAACCTTGCCAATGTAACCAAGACGCCGCCGCAGTTCGGCGCGCTCACGCCACGCTGGCTCACCCATTTTCTCGAATTCAAGGGCCTGGAAACAGGTCTGTATCGGGTGAACAAGGTGGTGGAAGGCGATACTCCGCTCGATGTGCTGTGCAGCCGGGATCCTGACCAGCGGGATATTCCTCAGGGATTTGTTGACTATGTCACTGAACCCCGTGAATATGAGCTGAATTCGATCGCCACCATCATTAATGTGGACACCGCAGTTACCGATATCTTCAGTTCTCCTTTCGATCAGACCGCCACCCAGATCAGCCTCGCCATCGAATCACTCAAGGAGCGCCAGGAGTCGCAGCTCATCAACAACGACGACTACGGCCTGCTGAAGAACGTGGCCGATTCCCAGCGCGTCGAGCCGCGCTACGGTGCCCCGACTCCCGATGACCTGGACGAATTGCTGACCAAGGTGTGGAAGGAGCCGAGTTTTTTCCTGGCCCACCCGCGCGCCATCGCCGCTTTCGGACGCGAAGCAACCAAGCGTGGTGTTCCTCCGGTGACGGTCAACCTGCTCGGCGGTACCTTCCTCACCTGGCGCGGTGTGCCCATCATCTCCACCGACAAGCTCTTCGTGGACGGACTCAAGAACCCCACATCGAAGTCTGGCAAGACGAATATTCTTCTGGTGCGCACCGGTGAGGCCAAGCGCGGCGTGGTCGGGCTCTACCAGACCGGTCTGGTGAGGGAGCAGTCCCGTGGCCTGTCGGTCCGGCTCCGCGGTGTGAACGACGACGGCCTGTCCAGCTACCTGCTGTCGCTGTACTGCTCTGCGGCCATCCTGGCCGATGACGCCCTCGCGGTCCTCGAGGACGTCGAGGTCGGTGACTACTATGACTACGAGTGAGTGGTCCGACACTCCGCTCGCCACCCAGATCGGTCTGCTGGCGGGGAGTCTCTTCCCCGAATTCAGTGATCCTGCCCTGCTCAAGGGCGGTACCAGGATTCCGGTGGGTCAGTCCGGTGGTCAGCTTCCGACAGGTGCAGCATCGGCTCCCGTAGAGGCGGGGGATGTCAATCCCCCTGCGACGCGCACCGGTACTCCGGGCGTCGCCAACTCCTATGCACAGACAGCTACCGGCGGAGGGGCGCCCGTTGGTGCGGTGACAACCCCGGTCGAGGCCTATCGACCCGCTGCGGAGAATCTTTCTGCGCCCGGCTGGTCCGATGGTCATGCCCAGCCAGCGGCAGGCCAGGAATCCTCGCTTCCGCTGGCAGGAGCGTCTTCAGTGCCGGGCTGGCCCGAGTCGGGCAGCCTCATCGGATACGGCGAGGGTGATGGTTCCGTCCCGGTGTCCAGCAAGGCCACGCAGCCCGATGCCGGATACACCCCGCGGCTCATCCAGGTCGGGCAATCCGATCGCCAGTCAGCAGGAGGGAACCAGGGGCAGCCAGGAACATCCGTCCCGGCACGTCATCCTGGATACATCGGTACCCGCAGCATCGATTCGATCCGCGCTGATTTCCCCATCCTGTCCGAGCAGGTGAGCGGCAAGCCGCTGGTGTGGCTGGACAATGCGGCCACAACTCAGCACCCGCGCGCGGTCATCGCCCGGCTCGTGCACTACTACGAGCACGAGAATTCGAACGTCCATCGAGCCGCTCACGAGCTGGCTGCCCGGTCCACCGACGCATATGAAGGTGCCCGACAGGCCGTCGCCGATTTCATTGGCGCCGGGTCCTCGGACAACATTGTCTTCGTCAGAGGGGCCACCGAAGGTATCAACCTCATTGCGCGGTCCTTCGTCAAGCCGAGGCTCGCCCCAGGTGACGAGATCATCCTCACCTTGCTCGAACACCACGCGAACATCGTGCCCTGGCAGATCATCGCGGCAGAGACTGGTGCTGTCATCAAGGTGGCCCCGCTGGACGATTCCGGGCAGATCCTGCTTGACGAGTACGCGAAACTGTTCACTCCGCGGACTCGTTTTGCTGCGTTCGCACATGTCTCGAACGCCCTCGGTACGATCACCCCGGCGGCGGAGCTCATCGCCACAGCGCATGCCCATGGCGTACCGACCCTGCTGGATGCGGCTCAGTCGATCCCTCACATCCCGCTGAATGTCATTGCCCTGGATGCTGATTTCGTGGTCTTCTCCGGCCACAAGATCTTCGGACCAACTGGGGTCGGTGGGGTTTACGGCAAGAGGGAACTGCTCGACGCCGCCGAGCCCTATCAAGGTGGCGGCAACATGATCGCCGACGTCACCTTCGAGAAGACCATCTACCAGAAGGCGCCGGCCAAGTTCGAGGCCGGGACTGGGACAATCGCGGACGCAGTTGGCTTGGGCGCCGCACTGGACTATGTGAGCAGCATCGGCATCGAGAACATCGCTGCATATGAGCACTTCCTGCTCAGCTACGGCACCCAGGTGCTCTCGTCCATCCCAGGTGTTCACTTGGTCGGGACTGCAACCCAGAAGGCCTCCATTCTCAGTTTCGTGCTGGACGGACATCCAGTGGAAGAGGTCGGCCAGGCCCTGAGTCATGAGGGGATCGCCGTGCGTGCCGGGCACCACTGCGCGCAGCCCGTGCTGCGTCACTATGGCCTCGAGGCCACGGTGCGGCCCTCGCTGGCCTTCTACAACACCTGCGAAGAACTCGATGCCCTCGGGAATGTCGTCGCCAGGCTGGCGGTTCAGCGCTGACCAGAATGGTTGATCCATTCGGTGCGGCACGCCGTACCGGTGAGGGCGCGGGAGGACGTGCTGGCCCGCCGGTACGGAGGGCGCCGCACAGAGCGGGCGAACACCGATGTGCCGTGCACCAGCTGTGCTCTTCGCTCGGATCAGGTGGGCAACGTGGAGTTGGCCGAGGGCTGGCCCTCTGGTCAGCGCCGTCACGACGGTCTTGAGGTAAAATTCGCCGTCTTTGGCTTCGGGCAGTGACACGGATGCTGCGTGATTCGCTCTAGATTTGGGCGGGTGAGCATCCGCGTTGCCATCGATCACCTGAGCACCTACTCGTTCGATCATCCGGTCAAGGTGCACCCGCATGTATTGAGACTCCGCCCGGCGCCGCACTGCCGGACACCGATCCTCTCCTACTCCCTCGATGTGAAGCCGGAGAACCGATTCCTCAATTGGCAACAGGATCCGTTCGGCAACTATCTGGCGCGTTTGGTCTTCCCCGAGCCCGTCAGCGAGCTGTCCGTCCACGTCTCGTTGATCGCCGACATGACAGTGATCAACCCCTTCGACTTCTTTGTCGAGTCCTACGCCGAGCACTTCCCCTTCAGCTATCCGCCGCGATTGCGCGCCGAATTGGCGCCCTATCTTGCTCCCGTTGATGAGAGCGGCCCGGGCAGTGGCCCCGGGCCGAAAGTGACTCAGTGGCTGGCCGACAATATTTCGGTTCCTCGCGGCGAACTAGACCAGATGGGCATTGTCGACTTCCTCGTCGAGGTGAATCGGGCCGTGTACAGGGCGGTGAACTATGACGTCCGTATGGAGCCGGGTGTCCAGACACCCGATACGACCTTGGGCAAGGCCATCGGCTCCTGCCGTGACTCGGCCTGGCTGCTCGTCTCGGTGCTTCGCCAACTCGGCCTGGCAGCACGCTTCGTGTCCGGCTATCTCGTCCAGCTGACCAGCGATGACAAGCTCGACGGACCCAAGCAGGACTTCACCGATCTGCATGCCTGGGCCGAGGTCTACGTCCCCGGCGCGGGATGGGTGGGCCTGGACGCCACCTCGGGGCTGTTCGCAGGGGAGGGGCACATCCCCCTGTCGGCGACGCCCACCCCGGAATCCTCTGCACCCATCACCGGTTCCACGGACCCGGTCGGTGTCGAGTTCACCTTCTCCAATTCTGTCCGCCGCGTGCACGAGGACGCCCGCGTCACCCTGCCCTACAGCCCTGAGGAGTGGGCTCGGGTCGATGCGCTCGGTCATCATGTCGACACGCTGCTGGACAACGGCGACGTGAGGCTCACCATGGGTGGCGAGCCGACCTTCGTATCCGCCGCGGGCACCGACTCCCCGCAGTGGGAGGGCGCCGCAGACGGCCCGGAGAAACGCAAGCTGGCGCACAAACTGTCCGAATTGCTGCAGGACCGCTGGGCTCCGAACGGACTGGTCCAGTTCGGCGAGGGCAAGTGGTACCCGGGTGAGCCCCTGCCGCGATGGCAGCTGGGCCTCACCTGGCGCCTTGACGGCAACCCCATCTGGCGTCACCAGGATCTGCTCGACCGCCCCTGGAGCGCACCGCACGAGGTGATCTCCGCCGATCGCCAGAAGGCGATGAGCAGCTTCGCCGAGCACGTGGCGGCCCGGCTGGGTATCGGTCCCAGCCACATCCTGCCCGCATACAACGACGCGGTGAGCCGAGCCCTGGATGAGGCCCAGAAGCCTACCGGGGAGCCCCCGAGCATCGACCCCGATCCCGACGAGGAGCCCCTGGACTCCGATGAGGAGCGCGCTGGCCTCCTGGATCAGCTCGACCATGAGTACATCGGCAATCCCCAGGCCTATGTGGTGCCTGTCTTCATCGATCCCGACGACGGAGGCTTCGCCACCACCACCTGGCGCACCCGGCGGCGCCAGCTGATCTGCACCCCTGGCACTTCCCCGGTTGGCCTCCGGTTGCCACTGGGCTCGCTTGCCTGGGGAGATCCGCCCGTCGAACCTGAGCGCAGCGCCTTCGAGGAGCGCGAGGCGCTGCAGCGAGTGCTGGGTGATGGCGCGGCTGTTGCGCCGGCAAAGGTCGTCCCGATCGAGGATGCACCCCGCACCGCTCTGGTCGTCGAGGAACGCGGCGGGCACTTGTTCTGCTTCCTGCCCCCGGTCGAGCGTCTTGAGGATGCCCTGGAACTGCTGGGTGCAGTGGAGGGTGCGGTCACCGAACTCGGACTGCCCATCGTCCTGGAGGGCTATCCATTGCCCGGGGACCCTCGCACCCGCACCATCACCGTCACCCCTGATCCTGGCGTCATCGAGGTGAACGTGCACCCCACGCACACCTGGGATGAACTGTCCGAACTGACCCGTACCCTCTTCGAGGACGCTCACACGGCGGGGCTGACCACCGAGAAGTTCGACCTGGACGGCACTCACACGGGCACCGGCGGCGGCAACCACATCACGCTGGGCGGACCCACCCCGAGGGACTCCCCGGTACTGCGCCGGCCAGACCTGCTGCGCTCGCTGGTCACCTATTGGCAACTGCATCCTTCCTTGTCATATGTGTTTTCCGGGCGCTTCATCGGCCCCACCAGCCAGGCTCCACGCGTGGACGAGGGGCGCGCTGAAACCCTCTACGAGCTCGAGATCGCCTTCCACGAACTCGATCGGCTGCTGGCCGATGAGTCGGCCGTGCTGGCTGAGGTGGAGGCGCTCCGGGCGGACGACGACGATGAGCCGAGGGAGGTCTCCCGGCCCTGGCTGACCGACCGGATCTTCCGTCACCTGCTCACCGATCTCACCGGCAACACCCACCGCGCAGAATTCTGCATCGACAAGCTCTACAGCCCGGCCGGTGACCGCGGACGCCTCGGGCTGCTCGAGATGCGCGGCTTCGAGATGCCACCACATCCCCAGATGTCGCTGGTGCAGGCGCTGCTGGTGCGCACCCTGCTCGCCTGGTTCTGGGAGGAGCCGTGCACCCTGCCGCTGGTGCGCTGGGGCACGGCACTGCACGACCGCTTCCTGCTGCCGAGTTTCGCTGCGGCGGACCTGCGCGATGTGGTGGCCGACCTCAACCGCTTCCTGGCCCGCAGCACACCCGATGCCCCTCGCTTCGAGGAGCGCTGGTTCGAACCCTTCCTGGAGTTCCGCTTCCCGCGACTCGGCGAGGCCGACTTCGACGGCGTTCACCTGGAGCTGCGCACGGCGGTCGAACCATGGCAGGTGCTCGGCGAGGAGATCTCGCTGTCAGGTACTTCGCGGTACGTGGATTCCTCGGTCGAGCGCGTGCAGGTGGCAGCGACCGGGCTCATCGAGGGGCGTCATGTCGTCACCTGCAACGGCGTTCCGCTGCCGATGACCACCGCTCCCGGCGTTGGCTGGGGGATCGGCAAGCCCGCCGCCGAAGAGGTGGGCGCCAAGGTCGCCGGCATCCGCTATCGCGCCTGGGCGCCGCCCTCGGCGCTTCACCCCACGATCGGAATTCACTCGCCACTCACCTTCGAACTCGTCGACCGCTGGAACGGTCTCGCCATCGGACGATTCAGCTATCACGTTGTCCACCAGGGCGGGCGCAACTACGACAGCTACCCGGTGAACGCCCAGTCCGCCGAGGCGCGCAGGGCGAGCCGCTTCGAAGTGATCGGGCATTCCGCCGATCCGGTCGACATGTCGAGCTGGCCGTCAGCTGATGCATTGCTCGGCCCGGAGCGGCGGGAGTTCCCGACTACCCTTGACCTACGCCGTTTCGACCGCGGCCATCGCTGAGCACTCAGTCCTGAGCACAGTGGGTGCTGGGCATCCGCGTCAGCAGGGGCCATGGTTCAGGCCCGCGTCACACCATCGTGAGGTGGGCCTGACCGGGGAGAACCGACGATCGTGGGGAGAAGCCGATGCGTGTCATCATCAGTGGGGCAAGCGGCCTGGTGGGCCGGGCACTGACCGAGCGGCTCAAGGCCGACGGGCATGAGGTGGTGCGTCTGGTGAGGCACCCGCCGAACGGCGAGGACGAGCGGCAGTGGTCGCCTGGCAGCGAGCCGCTCGATCCGCAGACCCTCGCCGATGTGGACGCGCTGGTGAATCTGTCAGGGGCGCCCATCGCGAATCTGCCGTGGACATCCTCGACGCGCCGGGAGATCCTCGACTCCCGCATCGAGACCACGGGAACACTCGTCGCGGCACTGCGCCAGCTCGACGGCACCGGTGAGGGCCCGAAAACCCTTGTCAACGCGTCGGCGGTTGGCTACTACGGCGATCGCCCCGGTGAGACTCTCGACGAGTCCGCGGCTCCGGGGGCGGGTTTCCTCGCCGATGTCGCGCAGCGCTGGGAGGGCATCGCCGTGACGGCCCCGCCGCAGGTGCGCGTGGTGCGGGTGCGTACCGGGATTGTGCTGGCGCCCAGCGGTACGCCCGATTTCACGAAGCCCAGGAGCGTGCTCAGCAGCCTGGGGGTTGCCGGCATCCTGCGTCTGCTGACCTGGCTCGGTGTCTCCGGGCCCTTGGGTACCGGACGTCAGGTCTGGCCATGGATCACGCTGCGCGATGAGGTGGGCGCCATCGCGCATGTGCTCGGCTCCCAGGTGGAGGGACCGGTGAATCTGGCAGCGCCGGCGCGCACCACAGCGGCGGATCTTGGCCGGGAGCTGGCCGAGCAGATGCATCGTCCCTATCTGCTACCTGTCCCGCGGCCCGTGCTCACCGCGGTTCTCGGTGACGCGGCCCGGGATTTGCTGCTCGCCGACCAGTACGCCGTGCCGGTCAAGCTGCTGGAAGACGGCTACCGATTCCAGGACACCACGGTGGCCGACGGCGCTGCTCAGACCGCGCCGCAATCGTGAACTCTTCCGCCGTCGATCTGGTCTTCGACGGTCAGTGCGGCTTTTGCACACGCTGTGTGATGTGGATCGCGCGACGTGACAGGCATTCGCGGGTCCGGCTTCACCCGGCGCAGAGAGCAGGAGTCCAGGATCGTTTTGGCTTGACCGAGGCCGATATCCGGAGCACGGTGTGGGCGTTCAGATCCGGCCGGCGGTCATCGGGAGCAGCCGCCATCAGCCTCGTGCTCGATGCCGCGCTCGGAGTGCGTGTCTGCAGCGCGGTGCACCGGTTGCCCGGCGTCCACCAGGTGCAGGAGAAGGTCTACCAGTGGGTCGCCAACCATCGATATCTGCTGCCGGGTGCGGCGCCGTGGTGCAACCAGCATCCCGGTGACTGCGAGCCCGTGGCGGGCGGATCGAGTAGTTGTTCGTCCGCCACGTCCGGCACATCCCGGCCGGGGCGTGCCGGCAGTGGTCCCATGTGTGGGCCAGGTGCACGGTGAGCCTGATTCCGCGGCGGGTCGAGATGGATCCTCGCGATCTTGTCTGCCAGGGGACTGGTCAGCCAACTGGAATGTCGCGACGCCGGTAGCCCGCCAGACCCACCGCGACCATTGCCGCTGACGCGATGCAGAGCCAGACAACAGGCACCCAATTCATCGCGTCCACCGGAAGCTTCGGCAGCAGCGCGAGGGGCGAGGTCTGCATGAGCCAGTGCGGGAACTTCATCAGCCTGCCGAGTTCCTGGACGACGACCATCCAGCCGAGCAGCGCCCAGCCCAGCCACTCGGCCCTGGGCACCCAGGCGATGCCAGCCAGTGTCAGCGCGGTCAGCAGCCACACACCCGGCAGCATCACCAGGCCGGGTGAGAACTCGCGCCACCAGCCTGTCGAGCCGCCCACGAGAGTGTGCACCGTGGCGAGCGCCGCTCCAAGTCCAGCAAGCAGCAGCACCGGCCCGGCCAAGGCAAGCCACAAATGCGACCAGGCGAAACGCACCCTTGTCACCGGTCGGGCGAGCACCGCCTCCAGGTGTCCTCGCGTTTCTTCTGCGCGCAGCTGCAGAACGCTGCTCACCCCGAAGGCGGCTGCTCCGAAGGTGGCGAAAGAGGTGACCAGGCTGATGTAGAGGTCGCCCATATGGCCGGCACCGCCCAGCGCCTGGAAGAGTTGCTCGCTGCCCTCATCCAACAGGCCGGTCAGAGATCCCATGATCGCGCCCACCAGCACCCCGAAGCCCAGATACGCCAGCAACCACCCCAGGAAGGTTCCCTGCTGCAGCTTCCACGCGAGGCCGAAGACTGAGCCGATCCGTCCATCGGGGGTACCTGTGATCCCTGGAACCAACCCTGCCCCGAGGTCGCGGTGACCGCTGAGCACATGGGACAGCATCACCAGGGCAATGCAGAGGACCAGGGGGAGCATGAGCACCCAGCTGCGGTCCCCGTCATAGGGACGCACCTGCTGGGCCCACCCGATGGGTGACAGCCAGGACAACCAGCTGAGTCCGCGGTTCGCCGCCACATCGCCGATCATCCGCAGCACGAAGGCCAGCGCCAGGCACGCGTAGGCCCACATGCTGCAAGTCCTCGTGCTGGAGGAGAACTGCATGGCGACGGCAGCCAGACCGGTGGAGCTCAGCCCCACTCCGGCCTGGGCCAGGCCCAGCAGCATCGAACCTGTGACCTGCCAGCCGCCCGCCCACAGGCACAGACCGGTGCCGATCCCGCAGACCAGCGAAACGATGGCCGCGAGAGCTGTCGAGACGCGCAGCGCGCACGTCCGAACTCCCGAGGTCGCGCCGAGCAGTTCGGTGCGTCCGGTCTCCTCATCGCTGCGGGTGTGGCGACGCAGCACGGCGATGACCAGGAAGGACAGCGCGATCATGTCGATCATCGCGAGCTTGTTGGCACCGATGCCGCCCGCGGAGGAGAGGTCATGGACGCGGCCGTACATCGCCACCACCCCGACGGAGGCATTGCTTGCTGCATTGACCGCCACCAAGGCGTTCTGATCGGGATAGAGGTCGCGGGTGGTGCGGGCCGAGTAGTAGCTCATCAGCCAGATCAGCACCGTGACGATGCCGATCATCAATGCATCGCGGCGCAAGGCCAGTCGCAGCAGGACCCGATGAACGGGTACGCCGAGATTCATCGGGGACCACCGGTGCCGGACTCGTCGTAGCTGCTGAGGAACAGTTCCTCCAGGCTGGGAGGTTCGCAGACCAGCGACACCACTCCGGTACGCGACAGCACTGCGACGGCCGCATCCAGCTGGGCGGAATCGACCGAGAAGGTGAGTCTGTTGCCGTCCTGGTGCAGCTGACTGATTCCGGTGAGGCCATCCAGTGTGGTGGGTGCGCGCAGGGTCGCGGTGATGCGGGTCGTGTGCAGGGATCGCATCTCGTCCAAGGTGGCCGAACGGATGATTCGTCCCGCCCTGATGATGGAGATCTTGTCGCTCAGTTCCTCGACCTCACTGAGGATGTGGGAGCTGAGGAGCACCGTCGCGCCATCAGAGCGCAGCTCGCGGACGCAGCGCTGGAAGGCGGCCTCCATGAGCGGATCGAGGCCGGACGTCGGCTCGTCGAAGACGTACAGCTCGGCTGGGCAGGCCAGCGTTGCGACCAGTGCCACTTTCTGACGATTGCCCTTGGAGTAGCTGCGGCATTTCTTCGAAGGATCGAGTTCGAACAGTTCCAGCAGCTCGGTTCGACGCTTCGCGTCTGGGGAGCCCTGCAGACGCACGAGCAGGTCGATCACCTCGCCGCCGGTGAGATTGGGCCACAGGCTGACTTCGCCAGGCACATAGCCGAGCTTTCGGCGGAGGATGCCGGTGTCGCGCCAAGGATCGGCGCCCAGCACCCTGACCGATCCCGAATCGGAGCGCATCAGCCCTAGTAGAATGCGGATCGCAGTGGACTTGCCTGCCCCATTCGGGCCCAGGAAGCCGTGTATCTCGCCCTTCTCAAGGTGGAGATTCAGGCCGTCGAGGGCTCGTACATGGCCGAAAGTCTTCACCAGGTCGGTGGTCTCCAGAGCCGTGCTCATGGAACCCAGGTTAGGGAGCTACCGGGTCTGAGGTCTCAGCCACGGGCGTCTTTGGGAATTACTTCTCGAAGGATTCGTTGTCCTACAGGAACTCGGCCGGATCAACCTGATGTGCTGGCGCTGCGGCCTCGGCCCTGAACACATGCGGGGTTCTCCAGTGGCGGGCGACGAATGCTTTCCTGACAGCCCGGGTGATCGTACCGGCACGGTCCGCCGGCGCTAGGGCGATGGCCGAGCCGCCGAAGCCTCCACCGGTCATGCGCGCGCCCAGCGCGCCGGTGCTGAGGGCGGTGTCCACCGCTGTGTCCAGCTCGGGGCAGCTCACCTGGTAGTCGTCGCGAAGCGAGGCGTGCGAGGCGCTGAACAGCGCACCGACCGTCGCGAAGTCGCTCGCCTGCAGGGCTGCACAGCACTGCTTGACGCGATCGATCTCGGTGGCGACGTGGCGCACGCGCCGTCCCATGTCCGGATCGTCCAGGCGGCTCAGGGCAGCATCGAGCTGGTCGATGCCGATCTGGCCGAGCAGGTCGACGTCGAGTTCGGCTGCGGCCTGCTCGCAGCTGGCTCGCCGTTCGGCGTATTGCCCGTCGATGAGCTCGTGTTCGGCTCGGGTGTCGATGACGAGCAGCGACAGTCCGTGCGAGGCCAGGTGGAACGGGACCTGCTGGGTCTGGGCAGCGTGCCCGAAATCAATGCACAGCGCATCTCCGGCATGGCACAGTATCGAGGCCGTCTGGTCCAGGCCACCGCTCGGCACTCCGACGATGTAGTTCTCCGCCCGGCGGCAGGCATCTACCAGGGTGCGACGCCGTGTGTCGTCGTCGAGAAGCCCAAGCCCGAATACACCCGAGGCAGCGGCTCCCACCGATGCCTCCAGAGCAGCCGAGCTGGACAGTCCCGCACCGATGGGCACGTCCGAGGCGATCGCCATGTCGAGGCCGTGCACCACGAACCCGAATTCGCGCAGCGCCCACACGGTGCCGGCGACATAGCCCAACCAGCCCTCGGGAACACCGGGACTCACCTCGCCCAGATCGATCTGCTCGGTCACCTCGAAATCGAGGGACGCCACCCGCACGATGTCGTCCTCGCGCGGTGCGGCTGCAGTGTGGGTGCGCTGCGGCAGGGCGATCGGCAGGCACAGGCCGCCGTTGTAGTCGGTGTGCTCACCGATGAGATTGACCCTGCCTGGGGCTGCCCAGACACCTGCGGGCTCACGGCCGAAGATCTCCACGAATCGACGCTTCGCCTGTTCAGCCAGGTTTCCCATGCTTGCTCCCGGTGCGGCGGCATCGCCGCAATATGTCTCATGTCCAACGGCCCCGAGGACGAGGTGCCTCACCCTGGTGCGCCCTTCATGTCCCTCGAGATGAATCTACCGATTGAGGAATCTCGAGCAACCCCTGTCTGAGACGTGGTTCCGGCAGTGGGGCGGTAGGGGGTGTCCAGGCTGTTGATCCACGACCGGGCGGCACCGGTGTCGGTTTGTGGGAACGTGGCAGCGGCGTGAAGGACAGCTCAGCCGCAGAGTGTTCCCCAGACCAACGGCACAACCAGCCCGACCGGGTGTTCGCGGATGCCTCACCACAGTCATTGCCGCGATCGGCAGCTCCTCCCCGAGTGACACAATCTGGGGGTGTCTGAGGCTGAGGAACGCAAGGGAGTCATTTACGGACTGGTCGCCTATCTCGTCTGGGGCGGCTTCCCGCTGTACTTCCGGTTCCTGCAGCGCAGCAATTCTTTTGAGATCATCGCCGACCGGATCATCTTCTCGCTGGTCTTCTGCCTCATCCTGGTGGCCTTCCTGAGACGCTGGGGCCGGCTGCGCGATGTCATTCGCCGACCGCGTCTGCTCGGGGGCATAGCCCTTGGCGGAGCCCTGGTGACGACCAATTGGACGATCTATGTGTGGGGCGTCAACAGCGGGCGCACCATCGATGCGGCGCTCGGCTATTTCATCAATCCGCTGATATCGACCCTGCTGGGGGTTTTCGTGCTGGGGGAGCGGTTGCGGCGCGGCCAGCTGGTTGCTTACGGAATCGGTGTGCTGGCGGTTCTCGTGCTGGTGATGGGCTATGGCAAGGTGCCCTGGGTGGCGCTCGGCGTCTCGATCAGCTTCGCGTTCTACGGCCTCGTGAAGAACAGGGTCGGACAGGTTGCCGATCCTCTGACCGGGCTGGTCTTCGAGACCGCCGCGGTGCTTCCCTTCGCGATCATCTCGCTGGTGGTGCTGGCAGGAATGGGAGAACTCACGACCAACCTCCACACCGGCTATGGCTGGGTATTGGTCCTCGCCGGTCCGCTCACCGCGATACCGCTGCTGCTCTTCGCGGCTTCCGCAGCGCGTGTCTCACTCACCATGATCGGAATCCTGCAATACATCTGCCCGGCCATCCAGTTCCTGATCGGCTGGCTGGTCTTCGGAGAGCACATGACCACGGAGCGCTGGATCGGTTTCGTGCTCATCTGGGCGGCCATCGCGCTGTTCACCCTCGACTCCATCGTCGCGGCCCGCCGAATCGGGCACGGGCGCTCCTGACTCGCTGCCAGAAAGGCGGCTCGGGCCACCTCGTGGTCATCCGTGGTCATCTGACGCGGTGTACCGCCGGCGGATCCAAGCGGCCCGTCGACGGTGGGAGGGTGCGCGGGCACCAGCCCAGCTCAGATCCAGGAGCGGAACCACATGCGCAGCAACCAGCCCTGACGGGTCATCAGTTGATCGGTGAGGATCGGGTAGATGAACATGAAATTCGCAATGACGATGACCACCACCACCGTGACGATGATGGCCCCGATTCTTCGTCGCTCGGGTGGTGCGTTCGAGGGCCCGAGCACCTTGCCGAGCACCATGGCGAGCACCGTTGCGGTGAATGGGATGATCATGATCGCGTAGAAGAAGAAGGTGGGCCTGTCGGCATTGGGGAACCAGCCCAGCCAGGTGGCCGCCGCCGCGACGAGCGGCACCCCGAAGCGCCAGTCGCGTCCGCCGATCCAGAAGAACAGCCCGGCGATCACTGCAATGGCGGCGAACCACCACAGGAATGGCGTTCCCACCCCGGAGATGACCCTCAGGCAGGTGTCTCCGACAGCCTTGCAACCATCCACTCCGGGCTGGATGTCGTTGACGGCGTCGATGCCGATAACTCGGCCCACGAAGGGCCAGCCGAGTGGATAGGCCTGATAGGTGTGGGTCTGGTGGGCGATCCAGGTGCCGGTGTGGAAGCCGTAAATCTCCTTGTGGTACTGCCACAGGCTGGCCAACGGAGCACCGATGAGCTTGACCAGCGGATCATCGGGATGCTGAGCCCCCCACTGCCGGTCGTAGCCGCCCTGGGTGAGCAGCCAACTCGTCCATGTGGCCAGGTAGACCCCAGCGGCCAGCAGAACCATCACGATCGCGTCGGGCACGCCCTCGCGCCACAGCGAATACCAGGCCTTGCGCCGGGCGCCGGCAGTCAGCCTCGCCCGGTAGTCGAACACGATGCTCATCACCGCGAAGCAGGCCAGCACATACATGGCATTCCACTTCGAGCCGCAGGCCAACCCGAACAGCAGTGCCGACACCAGTCGCCATGGCCGCCAGAGCAGCAGCGGGCCGTAGGAGCCACCGAGATTCAGCGCACCATTGCTGCGAAGATGATCGGCCAGGTGGCGCCTGAACCAGTCCCGGTCGGCCAGCCATGTGCCCACCGCAGCCACTGTGAAGAAGGCCTCGAAGATGTCGAGCAGCGCAATCCGGCTCATCACGAAGCTCAACCCGTCGACCACGATGAACAGCCCGGCGAGGGCGCCGATGAGCGTGGAACGCGACAGCCGGCGCGCCATCCGCACGACGGCTCCGATGAGCAGCGAACCCGCGATCAACGAGGCGAAACGCCAGCCGAAGGAGTTCATCCCGAAGGCATGCTCGCCCAGCGCGATGAGCCACTTGCCCAGCTGGGGGTGCACGATGAACTCCGCCGACTGCTCCCAGATGTCGGTCACTCCGGAGGCGATCTGCGGATCGGCATTGGACGGCCAGCTGCGTTCATAGCCGAAATGCAGGATCGACCAGGCGTCCTTCGCGTAGTAGGTCTCGTCGAATTCGAGCCGGTTGGGCCTGCCGAGGTTGACCAGCCGGATGAGGAATCCGATCACCACCAGCGCGGCTGTGATGATCCAGCTGCGCAGTTCGTCGTGGCGCAGCACGGCGCCGTCGTCCAGCTTGTCGACGGTGGAGGGCAGCACATCGCGGAACTGTCGGGATGACGACACGCCGGTGGCGATGGGCTGCAAACTCACGGCGCCATCCTAGGGGGCCCAGCCATGAGCACCCTTTGGGCACATGATCCCGAATGTCGGGGCCTGGGTCTGGAGCATCCGGAGGCTGGCCGGGCGGCTATCGTCGCTGCGTGGACACCACCAGTGAGGCAGGCGACTTCGGCGCGAGCTCCCCTGGGGACGCCATCGGCCGGCTCGTGCTCGCCGGCACCCCCATCGGTGCCGCATCCCAGGCCTCGCCGGATCTGTGCGAGGCGCTGCGTACGGCCGATGTCATCGCCGCCGAGGACACCCGGCTGCTGCGGACCCTCTTGGCCCGCACCGGCACCGAGACCCGGGCCCGGATCGTCAGCTACTTCGAAGGCAACGAAGCTGAACGCACCCCGGGACTGCTCGCAGAGTTGCTCAATGGCCAGACCGTGGTGGTGGCCACCGATGCCGGTATGCCCTCGGTGAGCGATCCGGGATTCAGGCTGGTGAACGCCGCGGTCGAGGCAGCTGTGCCCGTCAGTTCGGTGCCCGGGCCGAGCGCCGTCACCACCGCACTGGCGGTCTCGGGGCTGCCCTGCGACCGGTTCTGCTTCGAGGGCTTCCTGCCTCGCAGCGGGGGCGCTCGCAGGCGGCGGCTCGCCGACTTGGCGGCCGAGCCGCGCACCCTGGTCTTCTTCGAGGCGCCCCACCGGCTGGCCGACTTCCTCTCCGATGCCGCCAAGGCCTTTGGCCATGACCGGGCCGGCGTGCTGTGCAGGGAGCTGACCAAGCCCTGGGAGGACATCATCCGCGGCAACCTGGATCAGCTGACCCAGTGGGCGCGCGAAAACGCCCGCGGCGAGACCACCCTGGTCATCGCCGGGCACACGGTGCGCGAAGGTGAGGGCATGGCCGACGCGCTCGACATGGTGAGCGAGAAGATCCAGTCCGGTGAGCCGCTCAGCTCCAGCGTCTCGGAGGTGGCCTCGCTGACCGGGGTGCGCCGCAAGGATCTGTACCGCGCGGCCATCGCCCGCCGTGACGGCGCGTCCTCCTGAGGGACCGGTTTTCCGCTGTTGCAGCCTTGACCATGCCGATGTCGGCGGCCATCAGTCCTGGTACGGCATCTGCCTGGGCGCGACAGGGACAAGAATGGGGCGCGTGACTTCCGTTTCGATCCCAGACGAGTTGGTCCGGCTCGGTCTGCCACCGCTGCCAGAAGCCCTGCCCGCCGATGTTGTGGACAACCACACCCATCTGGATTCCACCCATGAAATGTCAGGCCTGTCGCCCGAGGCGAATCTTTCTGCGGCTGAATCCGTGGGAGTGACCCGGACGGTCCAGGTGGGATGCGATGTGGTGAGCAGCTATTGGGCCGCAGACTTCGCCGCGCAGCACGAGCAGGTGGTGGCCGCTGTCGCCGTGCACCCCAACGATGCGGTGAAGCTGGTCTCCCGCGAGGCCCCCGCGGCTCTTGACGAGGCAATGGCCCAGATCCAGAAGTTGGCGATGCGCTCCCAGGTGCGAGCCGTGGGTGAGACAGGCCTGGATTACTTCCGCACCCACGCCGACGAGAACCGCGAACTGCAGCGGCGCGCCTTCGCCGCGCACATCGAGATTGCCAAGGCCACCGGCAAGACCCTTGTCATCCACGATCGCGATGCCCATGCCGATGTGCTGTCCGTGCTCGACAAGGTGGGATGGCCGGAGCGCACCGTCTTCCACTGCTTCAGCGGGGACGCCGATTTCGCGCTGGTCTGTCTCAAGCACGAGGTCTGGCTGAGCTTCGGGGGCTCGCTCACATTCAAGGCCAATGTCTCGCTGCGCAAGGCCCTTGCGGTCACCCCGCCGGAGCGGGTCCTGCTGGAGACAGACGCTCCCTATCTCACGCCCGCCCCCTTGCGCGGCCGGCCGAATGCCCCCTATCTCGCCCCGCACACCCTGCGCTTCCTGGTGGAGAACCGGGCCCTCAACCGTTCCATACACACTCCCGGCGAACCACCGGACCTCGAGACCTGGTGCCACGAGATCAATCTCAACACCGATGAGGCCTACGGCGGCCCCTGGAGCCAGGTCGGCTGATGGCTGAGCTGCTCGACCCTACAACCCTTCGCCACTACGCCCAGCAGCTCGGTCTGCGTCCCACCAAGACCCTGGGCCAGAACTTCGTGGTGGACGCCAATACGGTGCGCCGGATCGTCTCGCTGGCCGAGGTCGGCCCTGAGGATGTCGTCCTGGAGATCGGACCGGGGCTCGGCTCGCTGACCCTGGGTCTGCTGGAGACCGGAGCATCGGTGACGGCCATCGAGATCGACAGGAGGCTCGCCGACATCCTGCCCGGCACCGTCGCCACCCACCAGCCCGGGCGCGAAGCGATGCTCCGGGTGCTCAGCGCCGACGCCATGGCCATCGGAGAGCTGCCTGCTCCGGCCCCCACGCGGCTGGTGGCCAACCTGCCCTACAACGTGTCGGTACCGGTGCTGCTGCACATGCTGGCCCGCTTCCCGAGCTGGCAGGCAGGGCTGGTCATGGTGCAGTTGGAGGTGGCCGACCGGTTGGTGGCACCCCCCGGCTCCAAGGTCTACGGCGTACCCAGCGCCAAACTCGCCTGGTACGCCGATGCCGAGCGGATCTCCACGGTGCCGGCAAGCGTCTTCTGGCCGGTGCCCAAGGTGGCATCCGGCCTGGTGCGCCTCACCAGGCATCAGCCGCCGTCGACCAGCGCGTCCCGCGAAGAGGTTTTCAGGGTGATCGACGCCGCCTTCGGCCAGCGCCGCAAGATGTTGCGCTCGGCCCTGGCCGGGATCGCCGGAGGCTCCGCGGCCGCATCGAAGGCCATCGCCGAGGCCGGATTGGAGCCCACCGCGCGTGGCGAGACCGTCGACATCGCAGGCTTCGCGGCGATCGCTGAACGGCTCGCTGCGGTGAACTAGGCACACCGCAGCGCAACAACGACATTCGTGATGGCCCGGAGCGGACGTAGGGCTGCGTCGCGCGCTACTTTGGGCCCGTGAGTGACTCCGACAGCACGCGGGACGGCGACTCGGCCAACAGCCTGGGCCCCGTGGACACCCGCGTCAAGGTGAGGGTGGCCGCCAAGGTCAATCTGTACCTGCGGCTGGCCACTCGCGGTGACGACGGCTACCACGAGCTGAGCACCGTCTTCCATGCGGTGTCGCTGTTCGACGAGGTCGTCGCCGAACGCCGCGCGGACGATGTCATCGACGTGCACACCCACGGCGGCCAGTCCGACAGGGTCAGGGACGATGCGACGAATCTCGCGGTGCGCGCCGCCGTCCTGCTGCGTGCCGAGCACGGGCAGGCCGACCAGGGAGTGCACCTGGACATCACCAAGACCATCCCCGTCGCCGGCGGCATGGCGGGCGGTTCGGCCGATGCTGCGGCAGCCCTGCTCGCCTGCTCGGTGCTGGGGGATCTGGACACCACCCCGGACGACCTGCACGATCTCGCCGCCAAGATCGGTTCCGATGTTCCCTTCGCGCTGCTGGGTGGCACGGCCATCGGCCACGGACGCGGCGAGCAGCTCGTCCCGGTGCTCACCAGGGGCAGCTACCAGTGGGTGCTCGCCCTTGCTCCCAGGGGACTGTCCACCCCGCAGGTTTTCCGCCAATTCGACGAGCAGATCGCCCGCGGCGAGGTGGAGCCGATGCCTCAGAGCGGGACCGAGCCACCTCGGGAATTACTCAATGCGCTTGCCGGCGGTGATGCCGAAGGCGTCGCGGAACACATGCACAACGACCTGCAAGAGGCGGCGTGTCAGATCTGTCCCGAACTGCGCAAGACCCTGGAGGTCGGCAAGAGAGCCGGCGCCCTGGTCGGAATCATCTCGGGCTCCGGGCCGACCTGCGCCTTCCTGTGCGCCTCCCAGACCGATGCCCGCAATGTCGAGGCTGTGCTGAAAATCCTTCCGCAGGTGCACGAGGTGCGCCGTGCCAGCGGCCCGGTTCCCGGCGCCCAGCTGGTGTCCTGAAGGATCGACTCATCCCTCGGCGGGTGATGCCCCGGCATCGGCATGCGTGGTCAGCAGCCGCGGCCGGTGTTCCAGGGATGCCAGGCCGTTCCAGGTGAGATTGACCAACTCGGCAGCCACTGTCGCCTTGTCGGGTTTCCTGGTGTCCACCCATGCCAGGCCCGCCGAACTCACCAGCCCCACCAGCGCCTGGGAGTAGATGCCGGCGATCGCCGGATCGTATCCACGGCTCACCAGAGGCGGTTTCAGCAGGTCTTCCACCCGGGTCGCGATGTCATTGATGATGGACGCGAAGGATCCTGCCGGGTTGCCCACCGGCGAGTCCCGGGAGAGGATCCGGAAGCCGTCCGGACGGTCATCGATGTAGTTGAGCAGGGCCAGTGTGCCGCGCTCGATCACCTCGCGGTAGCTCGCCGAACGCCGGGAGATGGCGGTCATGATGGCATCGTCCAAGGTGGTCACCTCGCGGTCGACGACGACCGCGTAGAGGCCTTCCTTGCCGCCGAAGTGGCCGTACACCACGGGTTTGCTGACGTGTGCGTGCGCGGCGACCTCTTCGACGGAGGTGCCGTCGAAACCTCGTTCGGCGAACAGCGTCCGGGCCACATTGATGAGTTGCTCACGGCGTTCACCGGAGCTCATCCTCGTCCGGCCGTGGCGTGGCCGCTCCCCAGATTCCTGGGTTGCGGGGCCCTGACTCATGGGCTCAGTGTTGCACAGCTGATTCCGGGGCCCCGCTGTGCGCAGGGATTCAGGGGTCTTCGCGAGGCTCGAGGATTTCGGGATCTTCGCAGGCTCGGTGATCCCGGGTTGTACGCCGTGCTCAGCGCCGGTACCAGCTTGCCGGGCGGAGATTCTTGGTGACCTCGTCGGCAACACCGAGGGCATGGGAGAAGATCGCCATCCGCACCAGCAGGCCGTTGTCGGTCTGCCGGAAGATCGCCAGGCCGGGGAAGTCGTCCACATCGGGGGACAGGTCGAAGGAGTTGTGGCGGGAGTCGCGGGGCAGCGGGTGCATGATGATCGCGTCGGGACGTCCGCTCCTGTCCAGGATCTCCCGGTTGATCAGATCCCCCTCGAGGTGCACGGCCTGCTCGTCCTCCTCGCTGAGCCGTTCCTTCTGCACCCGTGTGCAGTAGATGACGTCTGCCGGGGCGATGGCTTCGGCCACCGATCCGCATTCGACGATGTGGTTGCCGCTGGCCGCGACGCGCTCGAAGAACTCCGCCGGCAGCGCCAGCGCGGGCGGGCCGAAGACCCGGAAACTGACCTTGTCGTACAGACCGAGCACTTGCAGCAGGGAATGCACGGTGCGGCCGTAGCGCAGGTCGCCGAGCACTGCGATCGTGGCGCCGTCGATGCTCTTGCCGCGAGCGGTCAGCTCCTTGCGCATCGTGAACAGGTCGAGCAGCGATTGGCTCGGATGCTCGCCGGAACCGTCGCCCGCATTGATCACCGGAACAACCGAGGCGTCGGCGAACTGGGCGACCGAACCGGTGTCCGGATGGCGCACCACCAGCGCATCGGAATAGCCGGAGACCACACGGGCGGTGTCATGGATGGATTCGCCCTTGGCCATCGAGCTGAAGGTGAAGCCGGTGGTCGAGACCACCGATCCGCCGAGCCGGTGGAAGGCCGACTCGAAACTCAACCGGGTGCGGGTGCTGGGCTCGAAGAACAACGAGCCGAGCACAGCTCCTTCGAGGATACGGCACACCTGCGTGCCCTGGCCCACCGGCCGTAGCGCCTCAGCAGTGGCGAAAAGCCTTGTCAGGACGTCGCGATCGAGTTGCATCACGCTCAGCAAGTGCTGTCCGGTACCGAAAACGGGAAGTTCTGACTGGGTTTGCACGCCGTCCTTACTCACGGGGGCAGCCTAGAGGACGCCCGGTGCACGGCCGAATCATGGCCCGGTCACGATGGAGGGTTTGTCATCGCGCGGCGCATGGGCCCTAGAATTGCCAGGTCGCCTCGGGTGATCATTCCCTGGTTGGTCTGCCGGTAGGGCCCGCCTGACTTTGAATCAGGACTAGCGCCGCAGGTTCGACTCCTGCCCAGGGAGCTGCTCAGGGGGGTGTCCATCCGAACAGGGGGAATCATGAGCGCCGGTCAGCAAACCGAATCCGGCTCGGCTGCGGAGAATTCTGCGCAGGAGTCCGCGCCGGACACGAAGGTCAGCGCGGTCATCGTGCTCGCCGCGGGGCACGGCACCCGGATGAAGTCGAGTACCTCGAAGCTGCTCCACAAGGTCGCGGGAAAGTCCATGCTCAGCTACGCGGTCCGCGCCGCCGAGAGCCTGCACCCCGAGCATCTCGTCGTGGTGGTCGGCTTTGAGCGTGAGCAGGTGGAGGCCCATCTCGCAGACATCGCTCCTGATGTGACGGTCGTCGTCCAGGACCAGCAGCTGGGTACCGGCCACGCGGTGCGCTGCGGCATGTCCGCAGTGCCGGCGGACCTGCGCGGCAATGTGGTGATCACCTATGCCGATGTGCCGATGCTCACCGGGGACACCCTCGACTCCCTGCTCGGTGCGCACGAGGAGCACTCCAATGCCGTCACGGTGCTCACCGCCCAGCTCGATGACCCCACCGGGTACGGCCGTGTCGTGCGCGATGGCCGGCGTGTGCTGCGCATCGTCGAGCAGAAGGACGCGGACGCCGACGAGCTGTTCATCACCGAAGTCAACTCCGGTATCTATGTCTTCAACGCACAGGTTCTGCGGGCGGGATTGAAGCGGCTGTCCGGGGCCAACGCCCAGCATGAGCTGTACCTCACCGATGTGGTGGAGTTCGCCAACCAGCTCGGGCACCAGGTGGGCACCTACCAGACCGAGGACACCTGGCAGACCAAGGGCGTCAACGATCGCTTGCAGCTGTCTCAGATGAACGCCGAAGTCAACCGCCGAATCTGCGAGCACTGGATGATCGAGGGCGTGACCATCGCCGACCCGAAGACGACCTGGATCGAGGACGATGTCACCCTCGAAGCCGATGTCACGATCCTGCCGTGCACCCAGCTGCTGGGCGCCACCAGCGTCTCGGCCGGCGCGGTGATCGGCCCGGACACGACGCTGAAGGATGTCGAGGTGGGCGTGGGGGCGCACGTCGTGCGTACCCACGGTGAGCTTTCGGTGATCGGGCCGCACACCGATGTCGGCCCGTGGGCGCGGCTGCGGCCGGGCACCGAGCTGTCCGAGCACGGCAAGATCGGCACCTTCGTCGAGACCAAGAACGCCAAGATCGGTGCCGGTTCCAAGGTGCCGCACCTGACCTACTGCGGTGACGCGATATTGGACACCGGCATCAATGTCGGGGCCGGCACGATTTTCGCCAACTACGACGGCAAGCACAAGTCCACGACGCATGTCGGGGACGACGTCTTCATCGGATCGAATTCCGTGCTGGTGGCGCCGGTCGATGTGGGCTCCGGTGCCTTCGTGGCGGCCGGTTCGACGATCGCCGAGGATGTCCCGGCGGGTGCCCTGGCAGTGGCCCGCGGGCGGCTCCACCTGTCGCAGGGCTGGGTGGCGAGGCGCCGTCCGGGCTCCAGGGCCGATCAGTCTGCCCGGCACGACACCAGTGACGTGCACCCTGCTGTGCTCGCCAGCCGGGAGATGTTGGCGGCCGACGCAGCCAAGACGACACCGACCACACACTGATTTTCGGCTACCGACCACACACTGATCGTCAACACCAAGGGGACAAGCGCGAATGAGCGGCGTCAAGCGCAAGGGCGAGCAGCATCTCATGCTGTTCTCAGGACGGGCCTACCCGGAGTTGGCGCAGCGCGTCGCCGACCTGATGGACGTGGAGCTGGTCCCGAGCCGGCTGATCACCTACGCCAACTCCGAGATCTACGTCCGATTCGAGGAGTCGGTGCGCGGCTGCGACGCCTTCGTGATCCAGAGCCATCCGGCGCCGGTCAATGAGTGGTTGATGGAGCAGCTCATCATGGTGGATGCCCTCAAACGGGCCTCGGCCAAGCGGATCACGGTGGTCGCGCCGTGCTTCCCCTACGCCCGCCAGGACAAGAAGCATCTGGGGCGCGAGCCCATCTCGGCGCGCCTGGTCTCCGATCTGATGACCACCGCAGGCGCCGACAGGATCATGTCCGTCGACCTGCACGCCGCCCAGATCCAGGGCTTCTTCAACGGTCCTTTGGACCACCTCTCCGGGCTTCCGGTGCTCGCCGACTATGTCGAGAAGAAATATTCCCACGACCAGATGGTCGTGGTCAGTCCCGACGCCGGCCGTGTGCGGCTGGCCGACATGTGGAGCGACCGGCTGAAGATGCCGCTGGCCATCATCCACAAGCGCCACGATCCGACAAAGGCGAATCTGGTGAAGGTGCACGAAGTGGTCGGTGATGTCGAGGGACGCACCTGCATGCTCGTCGACGACATGATCGACACTGCCGGCACCATCTGCCAGGCCGCCAACGCGCTGCTGGAGCACGGTGCCGCCAAGGTGATCGCCGCTGCAACCCACGCGGTGCTTTCCGGGCCGGCCGAGGAGAGGCTCAACGCAACGCCTTTCGAGGAGATCATCGTCACGAACACCCTGCCGGTTCCCCCTGGCATCGACATTCCGAAGATGACGGTGCTGTCCATCGCCCCGCTGCTGGCCCGGGCCATCCGCGAGGTCTTCGAGGACGGTTCGGTGACCAGCCTGTTCACCAACGGGGCGCAGGTCCATTAGCGCTGGACAGGCGAGTGCTCGGCCGCGCTCACCGCGGCGTTCGCAGGTGCGCAGCTGATCCGCTATGCTGTGCAGGTTGCTTGGCGAGGGCTCAGACTGTGCTGATCCGTGATCGACTGGCGCACTGCGGGTTTCTTCCCGCCGGGGCGCATGTCGCGTCCGATTCTCCGGTTCCGCTTCTCGTTCCCCGCCTGGCATGAGTGCCCCCTCGTGCGGGTTCCCCGCACACGTGCCGGCCACCGTCGGCGCATCACCGTGAAGCAGATCTCGTGAAGGAGAACCGATGGCTGAGATTCAACTCACCGCCGAGTCCAGGACAGAGTTCGGCAAGGGTGCGGCCCGCCGCATCCGCCGTGCGGACAAGATCCCCGCAGTGCTCTACGGGCACGGAACAGATCCCGTGCACCTGACACTGCCGGGCCACGAGACGCTGCTGGCACTGCGCCAGGAGAATGCGCTGCTGCACCTGGCGCTGGCCGGAGGCGACGAGCACCTGGCACTCCCGAAGCAGGTCCAGCGCGATCCCATCACCAATTTCATCGAGCACGTCGACCTGATCCTCGTGGTCAAGGGCGAGAAGGTCGTCGTCGAGGTTCCCCTGGAGTTCCTGGGCACCCCTGCGCCCGAGACGATCCTCAACGAGGAGCGCACGCACCTGTCGATCCGCGCCGAGGCCACCAACATCCCGAACAGGATCGAGGTTTCCGTCGAGGGTCTCGTCGTCGGCGACCAGATCCTGGCCAGCCAGGTCGTTCTGCCCGAGGGCTCCGAGCTCGATACCGATCCCGAGCAGCTCATCCTGTCCGCTTCCGCACCGATCAGCGAGGAAGCCCTGGAGGCTGAGCTCGCTGAGAACCAGCCTGAGGCAGAAGTCGCCGAGGATGAGGGTGAGGGTGACGCCGAAGGCGAGGGTGAGGGTGACGCCGAGGGCGACGCCAAGGAGTGATCCTGGCGACCGCAGGACAAGAACGAGTCGAGGGGCGTGCCTGTGCTGGGCCCGCCCCTCGGCGTTCCTGGACTGAGGAGAGGTCATGACCTGGCTGGTTGTGGGTCTGGGAAATCCGGGCCGTCAATACAGCAGCACACGGCACAACGTGGGCTACCTTGCGGCCGACGAACTGGTCCGGCAGGCGGGTGAGCGCTGGAAGACCGCTCGCGGCATGCACGCGCAGGTCGTGAGCACCCGCGTCGGTGAGTCCGGTCTGGGCCTGCCCGGTGGTGAGGCAGTGGTGATCGCAAGGCCGCTCACCTTCATGAACGAGTCCGGGCAGGCGGTCCGTGCCCTCATGGACTTCCATCACCTCGATGCAGATCGGCTCGTCGTGGTGCATGACGAACTTGATCTGGATCCCGGTCAGCTACGGCTCAAACGAGGCGGCGGTGACAATGGTCACAATGGCCTGCGGTCGATCCGTGCGCACCTCGGGAGCGGGGACTTCTACCGGGTGAGGATCGGCATCGGGCGTCCTCCCGGCCACGGAGCCGGCGCTGACTACGTGCTGGGCCGCATCGCCAAGGCCGACCGGGACCAGACCGCGCTCGACGTCGATCGTGCCGCCGACGCAGTGCTGACGCTGCTGACCCAGGGCCTGCCTGCAGCGCAGAACCAGTTCAACTCCTGATTTCCGGCAGCCCAGGCGGCTGCCCACCTGATTGCAGCGAGACAGTGTGATGAACTTCACTTTTCACCGGTGCACGTCCCAAGGTCGCAGCCCATCAGCTGGTTGAGCTGGGATTCAGGCCGTTTCAGCACCCGCGGGGACGCCTGTCACCGATGTGGTCACCTTCTGTGCCCCGGTGAACGCTGCCAGGCGCCGGGCCGGTGCCACCGTCTTGGCGCGCGTCGTCGTCGAAATCCTCGGTGCCAGTTCCAGGTCCAGCTTCTTGGCCCTGGCAGAGCCGGTGAGCACGAAGCGGCCGATGTCGCGGCCGTCCACGATGATGACGCCGTGGCCTGCACCGGCTCCTTCCACGTGTGTGTGACCCATCCTGTGGCCGGCCGGACGCGGGAACCGTGTCTCATCGTGGCAGCCGTATGCCTCGTCGTACATCGGCAGCAACCAGGTGCCCCGACAATCACCCCGGGGGGGAGCATCGGCCGGCCACCACAGCTCGACGCCCTCGACGTGGCCGTGGGCCAGGTCCGAATCGCGTAGTGCCGTGGTGATCTGGCCCTTGGCCAGCACGCACCAGCGTTGGATGTCGTGCACCGAGCTGGGGCCGCGCCCGGCCACGAACCGTTGCACCAGATGCACGGCTGCCTCGTCGCTGGGCAGCGGAGTGTCCTCGGGAACGATCTCGTCCATGAGCCGGTAGGTCTGCTCGCCCTCTCGTGACGGGCCCGATGCGATCAGCGCGTCCATCTCAGCGAGAAACAGCAGGTGACCCACCACCTGGCCCTGCCGGGCGAATCCGGTGACGGGCAACAACGGGTGCAGCTGCTTGCGCGTCAGGGTCTGCCCGTCTGACAGCGCCCGCTGGATGCAGGAAAAGGCCTCGTCGCGGACCTGGTCATCGATGCCGAGCTGGCGGTGCCGCGAGGCCGTTCCGGAGATGATCTTCGGGCCGGTCAGGCGAAGCAGCCAGCGCACGTCATCGCGGTGCACGTAATGCCAGGTGGGACGCAGGACGTGGGTGCGCAGCACCTCGCCCGAGCCGAGCTGTTGCACGACCTCGTCATCGTGGCTGAGTCCTGTGCGCAGCGCAATCGAGAACCGTGCCAGCGGAGGGTCCTGCGACTGCATCGCCAAGGCGTCATGGACGGCATCGGCAACGCCGGGTGCAGGTGGGCCGATCAGGTGCTGTGCCCTCAGTCGCGCCCCGAGCACCGGACGCAGCTCGGAGCTGACCCGGGTTCCGAGCCACCGGGGTTTGCCGCTGGGGGTCATACCCACCAAGGCTAACGGTGAGCACCGACATCGCGCGGTCCACCAGCGCCGGGGAAACCTGGTCCCCACTCGCGTTGACCACGCCTCGTGAAGAGCGCACCAGGTGCACAGGTGGCGGGGGTGTGAGGGAACGCGGAATCAGCGTAAAGAGCGAAGGCAGCTGCCGAGCGGAGTCACGCCTCAGCGCGGAAGACAGATGCCACGGCGATGATCTCCGGCGCGCCGCAACCTCATGCTCGGCGCGGTTGACGGGCACAGGTAGTCTCACCAGAGTGAATCTGCACGGCCTCATCGACACCTTCGGCCGGGATCCCGGAATAGCCAGCACGATCGAGCAGGCAGCTGCCGGGGTCGATGCACTCGACATCACCGGCCCAGCATCGGTCCGCACTCTGCTGGCGTCCGCCCTCATCGAATCCACGCATCGCCCGCTGCTGGTGGTCACCTCCACCTTCCGTGAAGCCGAGGCGTTCGCCGACGAACTCTCCGGCATCCTCGGCGAGGAGGCCGTGTGCTATTACCCGGCCTGGGAAACGCTGCCTCACGAGCGTCTCAGCCCGCGCTCCGACACAGTTGGACGCAGGCTCACCGTGTTGCGCAGGATCGCGGGACGAGACGAGGCACCCGCGCCGAAAGTGGTTGTCGCTCCGGTCCGTTCGGTCCTGCAACCCCAGGTCAAGGGCCTGGCCCAGCTCACACCGGTGCGCATCCGGGTGGGTGAGGACTATGAACTGGAGCTTCTCGAAGCCGACCTGGTGGCAGCGGCCTACTCCCGTGTGGACCTGGTGGAGCGTCGCGGCGAATTCGCCGTGCGAGGCGGCATCGTCGATGTCTTCGGGCCCACCGACGATCACCCGGTGCGCATCGACTTCTTCGGCGACGCGGTCGATGAGATGCACACCTTCACCGTCGCTGACCAGCGCTCAACCGACGAGAGCCTCGACGAATTCACTGCCGTGCCCTGCCGTGAACTCCTGCTCAGCGAGCAGGTGCAGGAGCGTGCCGCTCAGCTGATCGACGCTCACCCGGAACTGTCCGAGATGCTGGAGAAGATCTCCCAGGGCCAGGCCTGCGAGGGCATGGAGGCTCTCATCCCGGCTCTGGTCGATGAGTTGGAACTGCTCGTCGACGTGATGCCCGGGAACACGCTTGTACTGGTGGCCGACCCGGAGCTGGTGCGCTCCCGGGCCGCCGATCTGGTGCGCACCTCCCAGGAATTCCTGCATGCGTCCTGGGCCGCCGCAGCATCCGGCGGGAAAGCTCCCATCGACCTGGCATCCTCGGCCTATCGCGAGCTGTCCGAGGTGCGCGCCCAGGCGCTGTCCCGAGGCCAGGCCTGGTGGTCGCTGTCGCCATTCACCTCGGCCCCCGATGCCCCGGCCCCGGTTCCTGGACCTGACGGCACCGAGATCGCTGCCGGCGGGGGAGTCGCCACGCTCGGCCTCGGCATCGAGGCGATGCCGAGTTGGCGGGGCGACGCCGAGGCGGCGGCCGAAGCCATGAAGGCCGATCTGCACCGTGGCTGGCGCGTGGTCCTCTCCGTGACTGGGCAGGGCCTGGCAAGCCGGATGGCCGAGCTGCTCTCCGAGAGGGACATTCCCGCGAAGGTTACCGACCTGGATCACCAGGGGCCCGAAGCCCAGGTGGTCAATGTCGTCGTCTCCACCCTGACGCACGGCTTCCGCGCCCCCGAGATCGAATTGGCCCTGGTCGCCTCGGGTGACCTGTCCCACCAGCCCGCCGAGACGCGTTCCTCCCGCAAGATGCCGGCCAAACGGCGCAATCAGGTGGTTCCCCTGCAGCTTCGCCCGGGTGATCCGCTGGTGCACGAGCAGCACGGTGTGGGCCGATTCGTCGAGATGGTGCAGCGCACGGTCGCCGGTGCGACGCGGGAGTACATGGTCATCGAGTACGCCCCCTCGAGGCGCGGCCAGCCCGGCGACCGGCTCTATCTGCCGATGGACCAGCTCGACCAGGTGACCCGCTACGTGGGCGGCGAAACGCCGGCGCTGGACAAGATGGGCGGCACCGACTGGAAGCAGCGAAAGTCCAGGGCGAAGAAGGCCGTTCACCAGATCGCCGCAGGGCTCATCAAGCTCTATGCCGCCCGCCAGGCCACCAGGGGTCACGCCTTCGGCCCGGACACGCCCTGGCAACGGGAGATGGAGGACGCCTTCTACTTCACCGAGACGCCCGACCAGCTGTCCTGCATCGTCGACGTCAAGCAGGACATGGAGCAGATCATCCCGATGGATCGCCTGATCTGCGGCGACGTCGGCTACGGCAAGACCGAGATCGCGGTGCGCGCCGCCTTCAAGGCCGTCCAGGACGGCAAGCAGGTGGCCGTGCTTGTGCCCACCACGCTGCTGGTCCAGCAGCACGCCCAGACCTTCCTGGAGCGCTATGCCGGGTTCCCGGTGGTTGTCGAGCAGCTCAGCCGGTTCTCCACCGCCGCAGACACCCGTCGTACCATGCAGGGCCTTGCTGAGGGCAGGGTCGATGTCGTGATCGGCACTCACCGTCTGCTCTCCGACAAAGTCAAATTCAAGGATCTCGGTCTGGTGATCGTCGACGAGGAGCAACGCTTCGGCGTCGAGCACAAGGAAGCCCTCAAGAAACTGCGGGTCAACGTCGACGTCCTCTCGATGAGCGCCACGCCCATCCCGCGCACCCTCGAAATGGCGGTCACCGGAATCCGCGAGATGAGCACCATCGCCACCCCACCCGAGGAACGCCATCCGGTGCTCACCTTCGCCGGCCCCTATGACGAAGGCCAGGTGGTCGCTGCGATCCGCCGCGAGCTGGCACGCGAGGGCCAGACCTTCTTCGTGCACAACCGCGTGCAGTCCATCGACCGCACCGCAGCTCGCCTCCGCGATCTGGTGCCCGAGGCGCGGATCGCCGTCGCACACGGGCAGATGAACGAGAAGGCCCTGGAGAAGGTGATGCTCGACTTCTGGGAGCGCCGTGCCGATGTGCTCGTCTGCTCGACAATCGTCGAGGCCGGCCTGGACATCTCCACCGCCAACACCCTCATCGTCGAGCGCGCCGACCACATGGGCCTGTCTCAGCTGCACCAGTTGCGGGGCCGGGTGGGGCGTGGCCGCGAACGTGGCTACGCCTATTTCCTGTACCCGCCGGACAGGCCGCTCACCACCACCGCGCACGACAGGCTGTCGGCTCTTGCCGCGAACAACGACCTCGGCGCCGGCATGGCCATCGCCATGAAGGATCTGGAGATCCGCGGTGCAGGAAATCTGCTCGGTGACGAGCAATCCGGCCACATCGCCGATGTCGGCTTCGACCTGTACCTCCGCCTGGTCGGTGAGGCGGTCGCCGAGTACAAGGGCGATTCTGCCGCCGAGGAGCAGCCCACCATCCGCATCGAATTGCCCATCGACGCGCATCTGCCCGTCGACTATGTCGAATCAGAACGGCTGCGGCTGGAGATGTACAAGCGCATCGCAGAGGTCCGGTGCACGGAGCAGATCGAAGAGCTTCGCCAGGAACTCATCGACCGCTACGGTCCGCTGCCTGCCCAGGCGAACTCCCTTCTGGAACTTGCCGACTTCCGCAGGCAGTGCCGCGAGGTCGGAGTCACCGAGGTGATGGCACAGGGCAACAACATCCGCTTCTCGCCGGTGGTGGGCAGGCACGGCCCCGACGGCACCGAGCTCACCATCCCCGACAGCCGCCGGCTGCGCCTGGAAAGGCTCTACCCGGGCACAGTGGTCAAGAATGCCGCGAACATGCTGCTGGTGCCCGCTCCGCGCACCGCGAAGGTGGCAGGCCGGCCGATCACCGATGATGCACTCCTCGAGTGGGTGGCCGGATTCGTGCGCGACATCCTGGCACCCGCGAAGCGCAGCCCCGACGGCAACGCCGGGAAAGGCAAGCCTGGACTAGTCTCGGACGAAGATGTGCGACGAGGCGCCCACAGCCGTGCCACCCAAGGAGTGTCCCGATGACGAAACGCTCACGACTCATCCCGCTGGCCCTGCCCGTGGTGACGCTGGCCCTGTTCGCAGGTTGCTCGCCCAATCCCAATACGGCTGTGCAGATGGGCGACAGGACGGTGAGTGAAGTCGCCATCACGAACTCCGCGAAGGGATGCTCCCAGGTGCTGGACGAGATGGGTCTGTCCAGCCAGTTCACCGACGGTGACGTGCGGCGCAATGTCGTGTCCTGGCAGGCCTCGGGCCTGATCGCCGACGAATTGGCCTCCCAGTACGGCGTCAGCATCAAGGACTCGGACAAGCGAGTGGCCCTGGCCAGCCTGCAGAACGGCCCCCAGTTCGCGAAGAACGAGACCTGCGGTGAAGCCCTGGACGGCAGGCTCAAACTACTCGCACTGGCCCAGGAAGAGGGTGCTGACAAGGTGGCTCACGATGCAGCAGCCGAAGACATCGTGGTGAATCCCCGCTACGGCAGCTGGAATGGCAGCCAGCAGCTGGTCAACGGCACGGGTTCGATGTCGCTGCCCAGTGGCTCATGAGCGAAGCCCGTGAGGGGGAGGCCGCGCCCGGTCACCAACTGACCCGGCTGGTCGAGGTGATGACCAGGCTGCGCCGCGAGTGCCCCTGGGATGCTCGCCAGACCCATCGCTCCTTGGTGAAGCATCTCGTCGAGGAGTGTGCGGAAACGGTGGACGCAATCGAGGTGGGCAGCCCCGAAGATCTCCGGGAAGAACTCGGCGATGTGCTCATGCAGGTGGTCTTCCACTCCCTGCTGGCCCGTGAAGACGGCCTCTTCGGCATCGACGATGTTGCCGACTCTGCGTCCGCGAAGCTCATCGCACGCCACCCGTATGTGTACAAGGGCGCCGAGCTGCCCAGCGATCTGGACGCCAGCTGGGAGTTGCGCAAGCGCGCCGCCAAGCACCGCAATTCCTGTCTGGACGGCATCGCCGGCTCACTCCCCGCCCTTGCCAAGGCCGCAAAGGTGGCGCAGCGCGAGCACAATGGCGGTCCCGATGAGGGCTCGGCCGATGCCGAGCCGATCACCGCCGAGCAGGCCGGTGAGCAGATCCTTGCGATCGTGCGGCGCGCCGAGGCCAGTGGCGTGGACGTCGACCAGGCCACCCGCGATGCGGTGCGTTCCTGGGAGCGGCGGATTCACCGTCTGGAGAGGGATCAGCGCTCCGTCTGAGTCTGCAAATGGCCGGATGAGAAGGCCGCCGACACTGTGATAGGGGATGGACGCAGCCCCCAGGAGTCGACCGGATAGGCTGAGCCCGAGGAGCGTTCAGCTCTCCGAGACTATGAAAGGTCATAACCCGTGGCAGCTATCGAACACATCGAGGCTCGCGAGATCCTCGATTCGCGCGGAAATCCCACCGTTGAGGTTGAGGTCTACCTGGACGAGCCTGGCGTGTCGGCCCGTGCAGCCGTTCCGTCCGGTGCCTCCACCGGCGCCTTCGAGGCCGTCGAGCTGCGTGACGGCGACAAGGACCGCTTCGGCGGCAAGGGCGTCCTGAAGGCTGTATCCAATGTCGAGGACGCCATCCAGGAAGAGGTTCTGGGCCTGGACGTCAGCGACCAGCGTGCAATCGACGACGCGATGATCGCTCTCGACGGCACCGACAACAAGGCCAAGCTGGGCGCCAATGCCATCCTCGGCGTTTCCCTCGCCGTGGCCAAGGCTTCGGCCGAGTTCGCCGGCCTGCCGCTGTACAAGTACATCGGTGGTCCGACTGCCTACCTGCTCCCCGTGCCGATGATGAACATCCTCAACGGTGGCGCCCACGCCGACTCCAATGTCGACATCCAGGAGTTCATGATCGCCCCGATCGGTGCAGAGAGCTTCGCAGAGGCCTTCCGCATCGGCGCCGACGTGTACCACTCCCTCAAGAGCGTGCTCAAGGCCAAGGGCCTGAACACCGGTCTTGGCGACGAGGGCGGTTTCGCTCCCAGCCTCGACTCCAACCGTGAGGCCCTCGACCTGATCGAGGAGGCCATCAAGAAGGCCGGCTACGTGCCCGGCAAGGATGTGGCCCTGGCTCTCGACGTCGCTGCCAGCGAGTTCTACAACGAGGGCAAGTACACCTTCGAGGGCTCCGAGAAGACCTCCGCCGAGATGATCGAGTACTTCGAGAAACTCGTCAACGACTACCCGCTCGTCTCCGTCGAGGATCCCCTCGACGAGGAGGACTGGGACGGCTGGGCCACCCTGACCAAGGAGATCGGCGACAAGGTGCAGCTGGTCGGCGACGACCTGTTCGTCACCAATGTCAAGCGCCTCCAGAAGGGCATCGACACCCCCGCCGCCAATGCGCTGCTGGTCAAGGTGAACCAGATCGGTTCCCTCACCGAGACCATCGACGCCGTCAATCTGGCTCACCGAAATGGCTTCCACACCATGATGAGCCACCGTTCCGGTGAGACTGAGGACACCACCATCGCCGATCTCGCCGTGGCGCTGTCCTGCGGCCAGATCAAGTCCGGTGCTCCGGCCCGTGGCGAGCGCATCGCCAAGTACAACCAGCTGCTGCGCATCGAGCAGGATCTGGACGACGCGGCGGCCTACGCCGGCGCAGAAGCCTTCCCCCGCTTCGATCGCACCAAGTGGTGAACAAGGGTCACAAGCGTTGTGAACGCTGATCCGGATCAGTGATCCGGTTCCGCTTCACTGTCTGGGGGGGGGGGGGGGGGGGGGGGGGGGGGGGGGGCCCCCCCCGGGGGGGGGGGGG
>NZ_JBDNTB010000008.1:0-62554 GCF_047719395.1 Propionibacterium sp. | reverse complement strand
TCGAGACAGGCGGATTCAGACCCCAACTACACCCTCGATTGGGATGAGCCCCATTCATCACTGTTGTCCGCATGACTGCCGGAACTCTTCTTCTGGATGGTCCAGGCCGTCAATCGGCAGTGGCTGCGGATGCTTGGGGAGCACCCATCAACCCGACGACCTTCTTCGACGTCACCGTCACGACGGTGATCGTGATGAGTGCTCCCAGCAACATCGCGGTGGGCTCGCCATCGCGGAGCACACCCATCGTCGTACCGAGTGCCGCAGCACCCACCGGCACCCCCAGCTGCGCCGAAGTACTCACCGCGATCGGCCAGGGTTGACGCGATAGCACCATCAGTCCGTGGGCAAGCACGGCCGCTGCACCCAGACATATCCCGAGCAGGATGGCCTGGGGATGGCTCGCCAGCGTCCTCAAGTCCAGAGAACTACCGAGCCAGACGAAGAAGATGGGTGCGAAGAAACCCTCGGTGAGCGCGAATGCCTGATTGGAGATCCGGCGCGGCTCCCCCACCGCCGCCATGGCCAAACCTATCGCGAATCCGGCCAGCATCACCGACACATGCATCGTTGCGGCAATGGCGGCCAAGGTGAACAGCATGGTGAGCGTCAGACGCAACTCCATCGCCAAACCGCGGTCCTCGCTGAGGCGATGCAGGCGTTTGCGGTAGCCCGAGCGGTTCATCCACCACCACACGCCATAGAACACTGCCGCCACGGCGATCACCGCCACCGCCCCGATGGCAGCACGCAGAGCGTGGGCGGGATCGAGCACCAGGGGCAGCACCACGATGCATGAGGCGTCCGCAACCGCCAGCTGCGCGAGCATCTCCAGACCGGCGGGGCTGGTGACAGCCGTGCCACCGAGCGCCGGCATGACGATGCTCGCCGAGGAGGACGCGATGAGCACTGCGTAGAGGGCACCATGCCCAGTTCCGAGCAGCGAACCGATGAGCAGGCCGAGCGGCACTGAGATCACGCCGACCGCCACCGCGCGCAGAATTCCCTTGCGGAGGCCCCGCACCATGGCATGCTCGCGGATCGGCACATGACTACCAACCACAAACATCACCAGGGCGAAACCGATCTGCGCCATGAATGACAGGGTCGGATTGGTGGCATCGATCACACGCAACCCGGTTGAACCCAGCCCCATGCCCACGGCCAATTCCCCGATGACGACGGGCACATGCACAGCGTCATTGAGACTGAGGATCGGCCCCAGCATCGCCACGGCGCAGATCAGCGCCAGCAGCGCAAAACTCACAGATCCGCCAGGATGCAGGGAATGTCGATGTTCTCATCTGTCCGGTAGCAGGCGCACACCCGGTGGTAGCCGTCGGCGATCTGCAGCGGCAGGTCCTGGGCGAGATATCCACGCACCAGCAGGATGGGCGACAGTTCCTTTCCCGCAGAGATTTTGGCAAGATCCGATGCCACATGCGGATTGTCGGGGCCGAGCAGCGGCAATTTCGCCGCCCGCAGGATGTCCTTGGCCTTGAAATGCTCGATCGAACCGGCCTTCAATCGCTCGACCAATGCGCCGACAATTTCTTGTCGGGCGATCAGTTGAAGGTAGGACGCAGCTGCCGGATAGTCATGTTCCTCGGGGCCGTCCAGCCATTTGACTTCCCTCGGCTTCAACTTCTTGCTCATCGCACTCCTCCGCCACACCGTGTGGCGCCGACTGTACGCGCGGATGGTGCCCGCTCAGTCAGAAGTCTTTGCAGTGGCAGAGGCGGACTTCACTTCGGTCTTCTCGAGCTGATGGGCCAAATCCTCCGGCATGAGATCCGCTTTGCGGAACTCGTGGGTCAGTGGCAGGCGCAGATGAAGATCAGTGCACAGGCACAACTCCACCGTGCCCTGGGCGAGGGTGAAATCGAGCAAGTGCCCGCCCTGCGTGCGGTCATCGCTGATGTAGTGCGCATGGCAACCCGGTACGCCGATGCCCTGCTCGTACAAGGGGGTACGGAAACCGACGATCGTCCCGGTGGTGTCGGTGAATTCCAGCACTGCGTCGTCGTCGGTGGCCTGGGTCATGGGACGGTAGGGCTTCTCCTGCCGGGTGACAGTGCGTGTGGTGACGGCAGAGAAATGGCCAGTGATCCGCAATGCATACATATAGTTCGGCGAGTCGATCAACTCGTCGATGGATCCATGAGCAATGGAGCGAGTCACATTGTCGGCGAGCTTCATGGAATACATCGGAACGAAATTCGTCACAACGGCATACGGCGATTCCGCATTTCCTGCCGCTCTCTGCACCGAGCCATCGCCGCGCAACTGATAAGCCTTGCCATCGACGACCACCATCTCCCCGTCGAGGCCATTGAATGTGCCGATGCCGAAACTGCCATGATCGAGCAGCTCATCGACTGTCATCTCGTCCTCGTAGACGCCGTCGAGCAGAGCGCTCATGAGGCTCGTCTGGAACAAGGAATGTCGAGTTTTGGGTTCCATGGTTGACTCCTGATTCAGGTGCGGTTGGTCGGCGATTGTCATCAGAGCAACACGTTGGCGAGCAGATCGCCGCCGAGCCGCTGCAAATTGTTGCTGTAATCGACCGGAACATCAATGATCGACGGTCCGGTCTCTTGCGCTGCCTGCATGATCGTCGGGACGAGATCCTCGATCCTGGTCACGCGATGACCATAGGCGCCGAAGGCATGCGCATACTCCACGAAATCGGGATGACCCAGCTCCACACCCGAAGTCCGCCCGTACTTCTGCATTTGCTGGAATGCCACCATGTCATAGGACGAGTCGTTGAACACCAGGTGCGTGAACTGGGCTCCCAGCCGCACAGCGGTATCGAGCTCGGCGGCCGAGTAGAGGAAGCCACCGTCGCCGGACACCGAGAAGATCTGGGTGGCGGGCCGGGCGAGGCTCGCCGCAATGGCCCACGGCAGCGCCACGCCAAGCGTCTGCTGACCATTGGAGAACAGCAAGGACCGCGGCCGGTAGGTGCGGAAATGCCTTGCCATGTACAGATAGTGCGATCCGACATCGCACAGCACAGTCGCCGAATCCGGCAGCGCAGCACGAATTCCCGCCACCACTGCGACCGGATCGAGCCCCAGGCCATCGTCATGTCGGGTGTCACCGAGCTCGGTGCTGGCCAGCCTGGCGCGCTCACGCGCAATGTCCTGCTGGGCCTGCTCGGACAACGAGATACGCCCGATACGGCCCGCCAGAATTCTCAGCGTGGTGGCGATATTGCCCACCAGCTCAACGGCCGGACGATAGTCGTTGTCGTAGTCAGCTGCTATTTCATCCAGGTGAATGATGGGTCTGCTCTTGCAGACATTCCACTCTTCTGGGCCATATTCAACGAAATCGTAGCCCACCGAAATCACCAGATCTGCGCGATCCAGCAGCACATCGCCAGGTTGGTTACGGGCGAAACCGACGCGCCCCAGGTAATTGGCCTCCAGCTCGCGCGAGACGAGACCAGCGGCCTGGAAGGTTTCCACCACTGGCAGCCCGGTGGCGCGGAGCAGATCGTGGAATGCCTCAACGGTGCGGTCTTCGCCGCTGCGCGCCCCGGCAAGAATCACCGGGAAGTGGGCCTCGGCGATGAGGGTCAGCGCCTCCTCCACCGATTCGGCGGACGCCGGACCCATCGGGGCCGGCAACACAGGCTGGGCGAAGGAGATCTCGGTGGGTTCGGTCGACACGTCGTAAGGCAGCACCACCACGGCGGCACCGCGCGGCTCGCACAGCGCCGAACGGAAGGCGCCCACCACCGCCTCGGCGACATTGTCCGCGCTGGTGACCTCGGAAGCCGACTTGGTCACTGCGGAGAGCAGACGCGAGGAATCCATTGCCTGATGGGTGCGCTTGAGTCTTTGGGAACGAGAGACGGCACCGCAGATGGCGACCACTGGGTCACCCTCGGTGGTGGCAGTCATCAGTCCCGTCGCCAAATTGCTCGTGCCAGGGCCGCTGGTCACCACCACGACCCCCGGGACTCCGGTGATCCGCCCGATGGCTGCAGCCATGAACGCGGCGTCCTGCTCGTTGCGGCAGGTGACCAGCCGGGGTGCGCCTGACTGGCCCGCCACCTCGGCGAGTGCGTCGAAGACCGGGTCGATCTTGGCGCCGGGAACACCGAAGACCCAGCGCACGCCCAGGGCGCGCAAGGTCTCCACCACCACATCTGCCGAGCGGCGACGCACCCCCACATACTGCTTCCCGCCCTGGCCGGCTTGTTCGTCCGGGGAGGATCCGTCGCCCGGGGTGGTGGTTGCGTTGCCAGTCTGCTGGTCGGGCGCGGTGCGTGCGACGACAGTGTTCATGAAACTTCCTTCGTTATGCCTCCCTCCATGGTGATACTGCTGACCGTTCTGATGAAGACTTCATCCGAGAACTCACCTATCACCAGAACAGATGCATTATCGGAGTCATGGACATCCGCCATCTCACCGTGTTCGTGGCGGTGGCACAGGACCTGAGCTTCACCCGTGCCGCCGAAAGACTGCTGCTCGCGCAGTCGGCCGTCTCCACCACGGTCCGGGAGCTGGAGCGCGATCTCGGTGTGGAACTGTTCGACAGATCGCATCGCCAAATTCGGCTGACTCATTCCGGTGACGAGTTGCTCGCCCGGTCCTTGGAGATCATCGACCGAATGCGCCAGATCCGGGAGGTGATGGCCTCACCGGGGTCCGGCCTGCGCGGCACGGTGACGATGGGGCTCATGACCGCCGTCACGGTCGTGGACGTGCCGGGTCTGCTGGGACGCTTCCACGCCGCGAATCCAGAGGTGACTGTGCAGCTTCGCGCCGCCGGGCTCGGATCTGCCGGCCTTGTCACCCAGCTCGACCACGGTCAGATCGACCTGGCCCTGCTCGCAGCAGTCGATCGGCTGCCCGCCACGCTGCGCGGCGAGGTGGTGGCCTCCTCGCCCTTCGTGCTCGTGGTACCGGAAAGCCATCACCTCGCGGGGCAGGGCAGCGTATCGCTGGCAGAGATCGACGGCGAGGGATTCATCGATGTACCGCTCGGTTACGGCTCCCGGCGCATCACCGACGACGCCTTCGCCCGATCCGGCACGACCCGCCGGGTGCTCATGGAAGTGGCCGAGATCGGCACTGCCGCCGAGTACGTACTGCACGGTCTGGGCCTGGCCTTGTTACCGGAGTTCGCCGCGCGCAATGCCCCCGGTGTCGCACTGCTTCATCCGGTGGAACACATCCCGCCCTTCGAGGTGTGGTTCGCGGTGCCCTGCAGGAGGCCACCCCGCCGGGCCGCCGCAGCACTCATCGAGTTGATGCGCAAGGAATTGCTGCCCGAAGGGAGCTGAGCACCGTGGCACCCGTGATCCCCTCGGCTATACCAGGCCCAACTCAGTGAACAGCGTTGCCAGACCGTCTTCACTCGGCGGTGGCGCGAGACGCTGCGCCACCGCGAGCACCCTGGGGTCTGCCCCTTCGATGGCCACGCCGAGGCCCGCATAATCGAGGAGTTCCAGATCATTGATGCCGTCACCCACGGCAATCACGTCGGACTGCGGCACTCCCAGGGCTTCAGCCGCGATGGCTGCGCCGTCGTTCTTGTGCACATCCTTCAGGTAGATCTCGCCGCTGTTCTTCATCTCGCCCGGGAGCGAGGATTCAACCGCGGCGAGTTCAGTGCCCATCTCGGCGGCGAGCTGGTCAACAGGAACGTCCGAGTCGAAGCAGCTGACCTTGGCGAACGAGGCTCCCGACAGATCATCAGTCATCTGGATGTCAAGACCGGGCACCAATTTCTCGGGGTCGATGCCGCTCAGGTCCAACCGGCGGATGATTCGTTCGTCGACGCCGGGACGCCCGAGCACCGACTCGGGCGATTCCAGCAGATAGGCGACGTCGTGCTCGTCCAGGACCTGGATTCCTCGCTTCGCCAACGGCGCGGACCAACGTCGATCCAACAGCACTTCGCCATTGACCTCCACATAACCCCCAGCCGATGCGACGATCCCGTCGAAACCAATCGGCAGCACCTGCTTGAGCATCGCCTTGGGCCGACCGGTGCACAGCAGCACGCGATTGTTCTTCCGCGCCGCGCGCACCGCTTCGACGTGCGCATCGGGCACCCTCCCGCCATCCGCGAGAGTGCCGTCGAAATCCAGGAAAACTGCGCGCAAAGAACTCACCTCTCGATCTTGTCACGGCCTTGGAAAACACGATTCGCGGGAAAGCGTCAACCGGGTCGCCCAGTGGGGGAAGCCGGTGATTCACTGGCACGGGGATTGACTGAGCATTCTTCGAGAAGGGTCCGAATGGCATCGTTACGTATTCTTCACATCGGGGACACGCATCTGCGTGGTGATGGCGGATTGACCGTGGATGGAGTCGATCCGAATCCCACCTTGCATGCGGCCCTCGAGATTCTTGAGAATGTTGGGCCCATCGATCTGCTCGCGGTTGTCGGAGATGTCTCCGACGATGGCTCGGTTGCTTCCTATGACCATGCCCGTGAGATGCTCGGCGGCTTCGCGGCTCGTCACGGACGCGACGGGGCCGCTGCCGCCATGGTGCTCGTGCCCGGCAATCACGACCGCCGCCCGGGCTTCCATCAGGTACTGGGCAACGGGCACTTCCCATTCGGTGAGGTGACCGATGCGCACCCGGACGACCGGCCGGCCTACGGAATCAGCACAGCGGGCGATTTCCGGATCGTGACCCTTGACAGTTCCGTGCCAGGCCGTAGCCACGGTGTGGTCGACAGTGAGCAGCTGGACTGGCTGGCAGATGTGCTTTCCACGGATTCTGGCGCGGGCACCGTCCTGGTCGTCCATCACCCGCCTGTGGCGCCCGTCACCCCGATCCACCAGGACATCGGCCTGCTCAACGCCAGCAAGCTCGCGGCTGTGGTGGGCCGCAGTGACGTCCAAGTGATCCTCTCGGGGCACTATCACCACGCCCTGATGGAGTCGATGGCCGGCCGACGGGGAAGAATCCCCGTGCTGGTGTCGGCAGGAATCATCAACCAGAATCAGGTGCTGGCACCCGCCGGCAGTGAATTGGCGCTGGCAGCCAGCGGCGCGAATCTGGTCGAACTGGATGTGGCGGACCAGACCATTGGCACCATTGACGAAACCTCCGGGAGGCAGGCCCACATACGGGTGCTGCCGCTCACCCTCACTCCGGCAGCCACATTGACGTCGCTCTCACCCGAGCAGGTGGAGGCGCTGTCGGAAAGAATCGGTGCCACGCCACAGGAGCGAGCTGCGGCTGAGTCATGACGCCAGCGTCACGAGACCCCCGAAGAGGACTCACTGTGACGAGGATGGCACGGTGCGGACGAAGCGTGATTGCGCAACAATGAGCGAACGACGACATCGGTGAAGGCAAAGGAGCCCCATCCATGGATCTCACTGGAACTCTGGCGGACGACACCCGCACTCTCACTCTGGTCCGACAGGTCGACATCCCCATCGAGCAGGCATGGGCTTGGCTGACCAGCCCAGACCGGCTCGCCATGTGGTACGGACGGTGGTCCGGATACCCCTCAAGAGGCCATGTCATGGTCTCGATGGATACCGATACCCCTGACGCAATGCAGTTGCGCCACGACATCCTGGCCCTTGAGAAACCCTCCTTGCTGTCTGTGCGGACCGGGGAGGACGAGCAGGAATGTCTCGTCACGGTGCGTCTGCGAGGCCGCATGAACTGCACACAGATCGAGTTCAGCCAGACCAATCTGGACGCTGAGGCGCTGCCCTCCCTCGGGCCGGCCTGGGAGTGGTACCTGGATCGCTTCGTCGCCGCCTGCGCCGGCGTCAGCCTGCCGACGATGGACGAATTCGAGAGCGACTACATGTCGATGGCCACGGACTATCTCGAACTGGTGCACTAGGACTCAGCCAACGCGACGCTGACATGGGATGCACAAGCGCCCCCGGGCATGAACCGGGGGCGCTTTCAGCACGTGGGTCGTGGCAACCCTGTGAAGTTAGGTTAACCTAACTTTTTGCGGAAAACCATCCCGCATCCGGACCCACCGTCGACTGCGAGGCCGGATTTTGCCCTGCCCCGATGGGGGGCAGGGCACGGACAGCATGACCTGGTCGACAAGAGAACAAGCCACCGTGCAAGACGTGTGAAGGTAGTGCGTGGTGGGAACGCGCTGTCCGAGTCGTGCAGCGCGAAATCGGCGCCTTCTATTCCCACGATCTCGCACAGTTCTCCCGGCTGCACGCGGTTGTGCACGTGCACAACCGCGTAACACTTCTGTTAACCGCCCGAGACGAACCGGTGTTCCCTTGGGCCGGACCATATTCTGGCAACTGGAATCGAACCCCTTGCTGTCCTGTGCGTTGAAGGAGCCCTCCAGTGACCCAGATGATCGGTATTCCGGACCTGCTGAAGCAGCACTCCACCCCGCACAAGATCGACTTCAAGGTCGAAGTTCCGTGCCCGATGAAGAACCGCTTCCAGGCAGCGTTCGACCAGTTCGAGCGGGATCATCTGATGGCGACCGGTGAGCGTTTCTACAGCTTCGTCCCCAATGCGTGCGGTGAGCACGTCGACGGCACCGGCACCATTCGTGACCTGGCTGCCATGACCGATCCCGACCAGCTGCCCGACATCTGCATCGATTTCGCATCGGGGCCTTTCGGCTCCCCCGCGATGGTGGACCGCTTCGTGTCCAAGGGCGTGTTCGACAAGGTCATCGACGTGTCGAACACGCCTTTTCTCATTGCCGCGGATCGGTTCACCGACTCCTACGGTGCATACAACATCTTGGCTTTGAATCCCGAGGTCATGCTCGTGGACACCCGGGCTCTCAACGGCCGTCCGGCACCGCATTCATTCGAGGACATTCTCGATCCGATGTGGGAGTCGAGCGTCTGTCTCCCGGACAACCACCAGACCATCGGTACGAGGCTCCCCACTGCCGTCTGGCAGCGTTTCGGTGAGGACGGCCTGGCAGCTCTGGAACGCAATGCCTGCACCGCGATGAATGGCCCGACGGTCGCGCGGAGCGCCGGACACGGAACCCCGCAGGCCGCCGTGTACATGATCCCGTGGGTCTTCGCGCGTGGCGCCGCTCGCCCGGGCAGGGTCGATCTGGTGTGGCCCGAGGACGGCGCGAACTGCAACCCCGTCATCCTCATGGTGAAGCGGGATCGCGCGGAGAAGAACAACGCGCTGCTCGACTTCGTGCTGTCGGACACGATGGCCCAGGTCTTCGCCGACAACCAGATCCCCTCCACCCGCCCCGGCACCGACAACGGCATGCCCGAGGGCGCGAAGGTGCGTTGGCTGGGCTGGGACCACGTGCTCTCCGGCATCCAGCCGACGCTGGACGCCGAATTCGGCCTGCGTTTCGCCCGTTTCCACCACCAGAACTCCTGCTGAGATGCGTTTCGTCACTGTCGCCGGGCCGCCCTCGGCGGGCAAGACCTCGGTCATCCTCGCGACGATCGATCACCTGCGCTCCAAGGGCCTCAAGGTGGGTGTGATCAAGTTCGACTGCCTGTCCACCTCGGACGCTTCTGTATACCGGCGTCACGATGTGACGGTGCAGGTGGGACTTGCCGGCAGCCTGTGCCCGGACCACTTCTTCATCACCAATGTCGAAGAAGCCCTGCAATGGGGCCGCAAGCAGGGCTTCGACCTGTTGATCAGCGAATCAGCCGGTCTGTGCTCGCGCTGCTCACCGCATGTGCGGCATGTGCTGGCGGTGTGTGTGATCGACAATCTGTCGGGCATCAACACACCCGACAAGATCGGCCCGATGCTGCGTTTCGCCGACGTCATCGCGGTCACCAAGGGAGACATCGTCTCCCAGGCCGAGCGCGAAGTCTTCTACGACCGCATCAACAAGGTGAACAGGCTTGCCAGGGTCATGCCGGTCAATGGCATCACCGGGCAGGGCGCCTTCGCGCTGAGCAGGGTGTTTGCCGAGCAGCCGGACACCGACACCCTGATCGGCAACTTCCTGCGTTTCTCGATGCCCTCGGCGCTGTGCTCCTACTGCATCGGGCAGACCAAGATCGATGAGAGCTTCGCCTCGGGCAATCTGCGCCGGATCAGGTTCGTGGAACGATGAGTCAGGCAGAGGCGCCTGGTATCAGCGGCACCGAGATGGACATGGATCTGGCCGAGCAGGTGCTGGTGAAGCGCAGCATCGGCGACCTGCTCGAAGAGCATCCCTACATCGAGAACTTCTTCTCTGCGGTGCGCCTTGAGACCGATGAGCCGCAGCGCAGTGTCGTCGAGGTGCTCGACGAACAACCCGACGAGTACTTCGCCGACTACGGGCTCACCAAGTCCTCCTTCGCCGGCGCCATCGTGGACTTTGTGCAGCGTGTCAGCGCCCAGGAGGACGAGCCCGAGCAGACCATCACGAGCATCACCCTGCTGCCGGGCCATGACAAGTCCGGCAATCCCGAGGCAAAGGGTCTGACCATCCAGGCGGGCCAGGTGACCTGCATCGTCGGTCCGACGGGTGCAGGCAAGACCAGGCTCCTGGAGGACATCGAGTCCCTCGCCCAGGGCGACACCCCCACCGGGCGCAGTGTGCTCATCAATTCGGCGCTGCCCACCGACGACCAGCGTTTCCGTCTGGGGCATCGGCTGGTCGCCCAGCTCACCCAGAACATGAACTTCGTGATGGACCTGCCTGCCCAGGAATTTATCACCCTGCATGCCGGCAGCCGCCAGGTGGACGATCCGGAGGCGATCGCCAGGGAGGTGATCGCCTGCGCGAACGAGCTTGCCGGGGAGGCCTTCGACCCGCAGACTCCACTCACCCAGCTGTCCGGCGGGCAGTCGCGGGCCCTGATGATCGCCGACACCGCGCAGGTGTCGGGTTCACCGATCGTGCTGATCGACGAGATCGAGAATGCCGGCATCGACCGCCGCCAGGCGCTGGACCTGCTGGTCAGCGCAGACAAGATCGTGCTGATGTCCACCCATGACCCGATCCTGGCGCTGCTCGGTGACCGCCGTGTGGTGATCGCGAACGGCGGCATCGCCGATGTCATCGACACCACACCCGGCGAGCGGGCCAATCTGGCCTTCCTCAGCCAGATGGACGGCTTCCTCAACGGCCTCCGGCAACGAATTCGCAGCGGCGGACGCTTCGAGGACGACCTCAGGGCCGAGTGGCAGGACCAGCCGCAAGCCTCGTCGAGCGCGAGCTGAACGAGGGCCTGCTCCTCGCTCGACCGGACCTCACTCCCCGCGGTGCCGCAGCATCGTGATGGCTTTGCCCGCCTCCACCACCAGGAAGACGAAGACCGCGGTGCCCAGTGCCCAGAGCCACTGCGCGTAATTCATCGGCGCCGAGGCGAACAGGTCGTTCAGGAATGGCACATAGACGAACAGCAGCTGCAGCACGATGAGTGATCCGGCCGACCACCACAGCACCCGGTTGTCCCGCAGCACCCGCGGTGTGAGGGAGCTGGAGTCGAGGAATCGGCAGTTGAACAGATAGCCGAGTTGGGCCAGCGCCAGTGTGGTCACAGCGGTGGTCTGGGCCTGGTCGATCGGTGCCCCGTGGTCCTTCTGCCACAGGAAGACCGCCAGCGTGACGGCTGCGATCAACAACGAGACTGCGATCACCCTTGTCAGACCGGCACGGTCGAGGATGGATTGCCGCTGGTCGCGCGGCGGTTTGCGCATCGTGTCGGGTTCGGCGGGTTCCCCTGCCAGCGCCAGGGACAGCGTGACCGAGGTGATCATATTGATCCACAGCACCTGCACCGACTCGAGCGGCATGGTGAGGCCGAAGATGACCGCCACCAGGATGACGAGGGCCTGACCGCCATTGGTGGGCAGCAGGAACAGCACGGACTTGCGGATGTTCGCGTAGATCCGGCGTCCCTCTTCGACGGCGCGTTCGATGGTGGCGAAGTTGTCATCGGCGAGCACCACATCGGCGGCCTCCTTGGTGGCCTCGGTGCCCTTGACACCCATCGCCACTCCGACATCGGCCTGGGTGAGGGCTGGGGCGTCGTTGACGCCGTCACCGGTCATGGAGACGACCTCGTGATGATGCTGCAGCGCCTTGACGATGCGGATCTTGTGCTCGGGGCTGGTGCGGGCGTACACGTCGACGTCGGGAGCGGCCATCTGGAGCTGCTCGGTGGTCATGGCCTCCAGCTCTGCACCGGTGAGCACACGGTCATCCGGGCCGTCGAGGATGCCCATGTCGTGGGCGATCGCCACCGCGGTGCCCGCGTGGTCGCCGGTGATCATCTTCACCCTGATACCTGCCGCGCGGCATTGGGCGATGGCGTCGATGGCCTCCGGGCGGGGCGGGTCGATGATGCCGATCAGGCCCACCATCTGCAGACCCTCGGCGACATCGGAGTCTGCCAGGGAATCGGCATCGTCAGCCGCGGTGGTCCGCGCCGTGGCCAGCACCCGAAGACCTCGCCCGCCCAGCTCGTCGATCTGGGCGGCCCAGAAGTCCCCGTCGAGGGGCTGGTCCTCGCCGCCGGCGTCGAGCTGGCTGGAGCATCGGGCAATCACCCGGTCGGGCGCACCCTTCACGAGAATGCTGCGCTCGCCACCGCTGTGGGCGCCCACCAACACGGCCATGTACTTGTGTTCGGAGTCGAAGGGGATCTCGCCGTCCCGTTTCCACGACTCGGTGTCGAAACCTGCCTTGCGCGCCATGACGTGCAGCGCGCCTTCGGTGGGCTCGCCCAGCAGCGTCCAGTGGCCTTCGTCGTCGCGGCGCACGGTGGCGTCATTGCACAGCGCCGAGATTTCGACGAGCGCTGCGACATCGGGAAGGTCCGAGGTGGTGATCCGCTTGCCGTTCTCGGTGAATTCGCCTTCTGGGGAATAACCCAGACCACTCACATCGAGTTCTCGGCCGGCGGTGCGAATCACCTCGGCGGTCATCTCATTCTGGGTGAGGGTGCCCGTCTTGTCCGAGCAGATCGTGGTGACCGAGCCGAGCGTCTCGACAGCGGGCAGCCTGCGGGTGATCGCCTTGCGCTTGGCCATCTGCTGAACACCGAGGGCCAAGGTGATGGTGACGAGGGCGGGAAGACCCTCGGGGACGGCAGCGACAGCCATTCCGATGGTCGCGGACAGCAGATCACCCGGGCTCATGTGGTGGATGACATGACCGATGATCCCCATGATGATGGTGACGATCATGATGCCCCAGACGATCGTCTTGCCGAGCCGGCCCAGCGAACGTGACAGCGGAGTCTCCAAGGGCTCGACCTCGGAGACCATGGTTTGGATGCGGCCGAGTTCGGTGTCCTTGCCGATGGCGACGACCACGCCGGTGGCAGAACCCGCCGACAGGATGGTGCCCGAGAACAACATCGAGGAGCGATCCCCGATACCGGCGCCCGCCTCGACCGACCTGGCGTCCTTCTCCGCAGGCACTGACTCACCGGTGAGTGCGGATTCCTCGGCCCGGGCCCCGGAGCTCTCCAGCACTCGCATGTCGGCCGGGATCCTGTCCCCTGGCCGCAGCCGCACGATGTCGCCCACCACCAGCTGCTCGGCGTCCACGCTGACCCATTCGCCGTCCCGTCGCACGTGTGCCTCGGTGGAGAGCATCCCCTTGATGGCGTCGAGCGCCTTTTCCGCACGCCCCTCCTGGATGACGCCGATCGCGGTGTTGATGACGGTGACGGCCATGATGACCGCGAAATCGACCCATTCCCCCATCACCGCCTTCAGCAGGGCCGCGATGAGCAGCACGTAGATGAGCACATCGTTGAACTGGCGAGCCACCTTGCGCCACCAGGGCTCAGGTGCGCGCTGCTCGAGCAGATTCGGGCCCTGTTGTTCATGGCGGCTGGCCGCCTCGTCGTCCTCAAGACCCTGCGGAGAGGCCTCAACCACGCCCAGTACCTCGTCGGGTGGCATCGCCCAGACGGCGGACCGATCCTCGGTGTCAGCCTGATCGGTGTTCTTGGCCACTTCGGTGCTGCTCATGAGTCTGTCTCCTGTGCTCTTCTCGGCGTAGGTGCTTAGCTTTCAGGTGTCAGTGCGGTTACTCGTGGGCGGCGCGGCAGGGTGAAGACCAGTCCGAAGGCGATGATCGACAGGGCGACGCTCACCGACATGGCCAGGGTGGCGGAGTACGCGAAACCGGACGCCAGTTCGGCGCGGCTGCCATGCCCCACATTCAAGGTGCCGAACATCACCGAACCCACTGCGGCGATGCCGATGGCTGCGCCAATGCGCTGGGCGGTGTTGAGCACGCCGCTGGCCGCCCCTGCGTCCCTCGGATCGACAGTGGCCACCACGAATTGCTGGTTGGGCGCGATGAATATGCCGCTGCCCAGGCCGCCGACCAGGAAGGGGGCCGCCAGCATCCAGATGGTGAGGTCCAGCGGCGGCACCCGCCACAGCAACACCAGAGTGGCAGCGAGACCGACCACGACCATTCCCAGGCCCACCATCAGGACGCCGCGTCCGTAACGGGCCGCCAAGCGGTGGCTCAGTGCGGATCCGACGAAGCTGCCGACGGCGAAGGGCAGCGTCATGAACCCGGCATTCAGCGCGGAATGGCCGAGGCCGGCCTGCCACAACAGGGCCAGCACGAAGAAGATGCTGGTGAAGGCCGCGAAGAAGACCATCGCCAGCACATTTCCCCAGGTGAACGAGCGGTGCATGAACAGATGCGGTGGCACCAATGGGCTACCCCCGTTGTGCTCGGCATGGCGCTCCCACAGCGCGAACACCACGAGCAGCACCACACCTGCGGCCAGGCTGGCGAAGGTCCACACCGGCCAGCCCTGCTCCTGGCCTTCGATGAGTGGCACGAGCAGGCCCACCAGGCCGGCCGAGACCAGTACCAGGCCGAACCAGTCCAGCCCGGAGGATCCGGACGTCGACGCACCATGGGTGCCACGCCTCGGCAGCACGATGAGTCCGGCGATGATGGTGGCCACGCCGATGGGCAGGTTCACGGCGAAGATGAGACGCCAGCCATCGGTCTCACCGAAGGCCTGGATGATCAACCCGCCGATCAGTGGGCCCAGTGCGGTGGACACCCCGATGACCATGCCGAGCAGGGCGAAGGCCTTGCCACGGGCGGGGCCTTGGTACATCAGCTGGATGAGTGCGGTGACCGTGGTGAAGAAGATGCCGCCTCCCAGGCCCTGCACGACACGGGCCATGACCAGCTGTGTGCTGTCAGTGGCGAGGAAGCATGCCAGCGAACCGAGAGTGAACAGCGCGATGCCTACCAGGTAGATCCACTTGTGGCCGATCCGGTCGCCGATGCGCCCTGCCGGGATGAGCGCGAGCCCGAAGGTGAGGGCGTATCCGGACACGATCCACGACAGCGTGGACTCCGAGGCGGTGAGGGACTGCCTGATCGGGGCCAGCGCCACATTGACGATGGTGGTGTCGAGCAGTGCCATGAATGCCCCGGCCAGCAGCACGGCGAGCGCAGGCCCGGTGCGCCGGGGCGCCGGAGCCCGTCCTGTCACTGTGGCTCCCAGTAGATCGGTCTTGGCGACGGCCACACGAGCTCCTTCATCTGCATCGAGGACTTTCAGGCAGGGCTGCGCCGCAGCAACCGGGCAGCGCCCGCACACGCTCCGGACAGCGATGCAAATACCTTGCGAGCCTATCGGCCCGCACCAACAACCCCGGATTCAGCGGTCCTTGCGCTTGGCACGGGCCCGGATCTGGATATGGATCGGCGAGCCGACAAAGCCGAATTCCTCACGCAACCGGCGCTCCACGAAGCGCACATAGCCGGGGTCGAGCTGACCGCTGGTGAACAGCGCGAACGTGGGCGGGCAGTCCTGGGCCTGGGTGCCGAAGAGGATGCGGGGCTGCTTGCCGCCGCGCAGCGGATGCGGGTTGGACGCGACGATCCTGCCCAGGAAGGCGTTCAACTTGCCGGTGGTGATGCGGGTGGTCCAGCCGCCGATGGAAATGTTGATCGCCTTGGCGAGCCGGTCGACATTGCGCCCGGTGAGCGCAGAGATGTTCACCGACGGGGCCCACGACCAGGCCTGCAGATCGCGTTCCACCTCACGTCGCAGATAGCGCTGGCGCTCCTCGTCGGTGAGATCCCACTTGTTGAAGGCCAGCACCATGCCGCGGCCGGCCTCCTCGACTCCGGACAGGATCTTGAGATCCTGCTCGCTGACCGGCTCGGCGGCGTCGATCACCACGACGCAGATCTCGGCGCGTTCGATGGCCGCCTGGGTGCGCAGCCAGGCGTAGTACTCCGAACCGGAGGCTTCCTTGACGCGCTTGCGGATGCCCGCGGTGTCGATGAGCCGAAAGGCCTCTCCCCCGATCTGCACCAGCTCGTCCACCGGGTCGACGGTGGTACCGGACACATCGCTGACCACCGAGCGGGTGGACCCGGCGAGCCGGTTGAGCAGCGAGCTCTTGCCCACATTGGGCTTGCCGACAATGGCCACCCGGTGCGGGCCGCGGTTCGCGTCGTCGTAGCTGCCCCCTGGGTGGGCGGGAAAGGTCGCCACCAGGGCGTCGAGCAGATCACCTGATCCGCGACCGTGCAGGGCAGAGACGACATGGGGCTCGCCGAGACCCAGATTCCACATCGACGCGGCATCGGCCTCGAAACGGGGGTCGTCCACCTTGTTGGCAGCGAGCACAACCGGACGCTTGGATCGGCGCAGCACCCGCACCACAGCCTCGTCCTCGTCGGTGGTGCCGACTGTGGCGTCCACGACGAACAGCACCGAATCGGCCAGCTGGATGGCGGTCTCGGCCTGCTCTGCGATCTGGGCGGCCATCCCCGAGGCATCGGAGATCCAGCCACCGGTGTCCACGAGCACGAAATCATGGCCGGCCCATTCGGCGTCGTAACTCACCCGATCCCGGGTGACGCCCGGGGTGTCCTGCACGACGGCCTCGCGCCGGCCGAGGATGCGGTTGACCAGGGTGGACTTGCCGACATTCGGGCGCCCGACCACCGCGACGACGGGACGTGGGGGCATTGCGGGAGCATCGGCGGAGGACATGATGCCCACGCTAGTCGATCACGATGGATCCGGCCTTGTGCCGGGATTCAGCGCAGCTTCTCGGGCACCAGCGCGATCACCTGGTCGATGACCTGACCGAGATCCAGCAGCGTGGAGTCGATGAGCTCGACACCGGGCGCGGGGATCTCGAATTGGCTCACTGTGGCGTCCTTGCGGTCGCGGTCGACGATGGAGCCCCTGACCTCGCCGTGGCCTGGGCGTCCCCGCACTTCCGCGGCCCTGCGTGCAATCCGGATCTCCGAATCGGCGATCAGCAGCACCCGGACCGCCGCCTGCGGCCACACCACCGTGGTGATGTCGCGGCCCTCCACCACGATCCTGCGGCAGGACACGATGGTCTGGCGCATCTGAGCGGTGAGCAGCTGACGCACCTGCGGGATGACGGCCACCGTGCTCACATTGGCCGACACCTCCGGCCGACGGATCTCACGGGTGATGTCGTGGCCGTCGAGCACGACGGTGGGATGCTGTGGATCGACTCCGACCTGCAGGTCGGCCGTCTCGGCCCTCACGAGCAGTGCGGCCTGGTCATTGGGATCGATGCCGTCGGTCTGGCATGCCCACGAGATCGCCCGGTACATCGCACCGGTGTCCAGGAAGGCCATTCCCATCCGGCATGCGACCCCGCGCGCAGTGCTGGACTTACCGGCCCCGCTGGGGCCGTCGATGGCGACCACGAGTTCGGGCTTGTCGGACATTGATGTGCTCCTCATGGGTTCGGTCGCGCCGGTTTCGGCGATGCGGATGCTCATGGCCTCAGGATCTCAGGCCCCAGCCGGCGGAGCTCATCGCCGCACGCAGATCCGCGGCACGGTCGGCGCCGACTGCCACCGACAGATAACCGGCGGGTTTGGCGATGTCGTGCTCGATGGACAAATCCTCAATGTTGACGCCCTGCGCCTGGATGTCGGCGAACAGCCTTGCCAGCGCGCCGGGGGCGTCGGGAATTTCGACCACGACGGTGTCCAGGTTGGTGGTGGATCGGCCGTGCTTTCCTGGCAGCGCCGCGACGCCCTGCTGACCCTCTGCTATGACCTCTCCCACGCCGGCGGGTTCCTGCGCTTGGATCGCTTCCAGCATGCGGTCGAGATCGTCTCGTACTCTGCGCAGCTGGGCGGCGATCTGCTCGTGGTTTGCGGTGATGATCTGACCCCACAGCACGGGATCCGAACCGGCAACCCGCGTGACATCGCGGACCCCCTGACCGGCCAGCAGCAGATCTCCCGAGGGCACATCGCGCAGCCGGGCGGCGGTGAGTGAACTCATGATCTGCGGCACATGGCTCACCTCGGCGACGGCCCTGTCGTGGTCGGCCGGGCTGAGGTGGATCAGGCGCGCGCCGCAGACCGCGACGAGGCTTTCCACCGTGCTGACCGCATCGGGGGTTCCGGTGCCGTCGGCGATGACCCAGCGCCGATCGACGAAAAGCTGCGGGGTGGCGGTGAGCGGACCGGAATACTGCGAACCGGCCATTGGATGGGAGCCCACGTAGCGGTCAAGATTCAGTTCACGGGCACGCAAGGCCTCGACGACCGGCGTCTTGACGGAAGCCACATCGGTCACCACTGCGTGGCGGTAGTGCTTCAGCGCCCGCTCCACGACCTCCGGTACGGCGTCGGGCGGCACGGCCACGACGACCAGTTTCACCTCGCGAGCTGCCGGCGGCGTGACGGTTCCGGCGCCGATGCCCGCTGCGACCAGGGCATGGGAACGCCGCCGGTCCCGCAGGTGCACGGTGGCTCCGGCGCGGGTGAGCGCACATCCCACCGAAGCACCGACCAGACCGGCCCCGATGACGACGACCGGACCCAAGGCCTCTGCTCGCTGGTCAGTGCCCGGTGGTGTCGGGGCAGTGACCATGGTGCGGAGATTCTCCTGATCGACCATCTCAGTCCTGACCGCCCATCAGCTGGGCGACGGCGTCTGTGCTGAGCCGGGCGAATTTGCGGGGTTGGACACGGGTACGATCCAGCACCGCCGCTTCGATGTCGCCCGGATCGGGAGTTTCACCGAGCAGGCCGGTGACGGCCTCGCGCAGCACCGTGCCGAGGGATGCCTCGGGGTCGTGGTGAGCGGAGAGGGCGTGTTCAAGGGTCTCCGCTGAACCACCGATCACCAGTAGATCCTCACTCTCGGCGACCGTGCCGTCGAAACTGATCCGGAAGATGGTGTCGTCTGCGGCTTCCAGTCCGACCTCTGCCACGACGAGTTCCACCTCGAGTGGTTTGTCGCCGCCGGAGCTGAAGGCAGCGCCGAGCAGTTGGGCGTAGGAATTCACCAGCCCACGGGCGGCGACATCGGACCGGTCATAGGCGTAGCCGCGCAGGTCGGCGTAGCGCACCCCGGTGACCCTGAGGCTCTCGAACTCGTGGTAACGGCCCACCGCACCGAAGCCGATCTGGTCGTAGATCTCGGAGATCTTGTGCAGGCTGCGGGAGGCATTGGCGGCCACGAAGACGATGCCGTCGCGGTATCGGGCGGTCACCACCGAGCGGCCGCGGGCGATGCCCTTGCGGGCGAACTCTGCCCTGTCCTTCATCAGCTGGTCAGGGGAAACGTAGAAGGGCATGCTCATGGCAGCGGTGCCTCCGGGCCGTCGGGACGCACCATGCGGGCCTCGATGAGCCGCGCGGACAGCTCGGCCACCTCTTCGGAGGTCCACCGGCGGATGCCACCGGCCCCAGCACCGATCACCACCGGATACAGGCCACGCGCGATGTCGGGACCACCGGTTGCGGAGTCCTCGTCGGCTGCGTCGAACAGCGCTTGGATGCAGGCCAGCGCGGCACGCTCCTCGTCGAAGTCGGCGCGATACAGCTTCTTCAGTGACCCGCGTGCAAAGGACGCACCCGAGCCGGTGGCAGCAAAGGCGGTCTCCGCGTAGTGCCCGCCGGTGGCGTCATAGCCGATGATCCGACCTGCTGCCGCTCTGGTGTCCCAGCCGGCGAACAGCGGAACGACCACGAAGCCCTGCATGGCCAGTCCCAGGTGTTCGCGCACCAGCGTGCCGAGCCGGTTTGCCTTGCCGTCGAAACTGAGCGGCGCACCCTCGATCTTCTCGTAGTGGGACAGCTCCACGGCGAACAGCTTGGCCAGATCAACGGCGAACCCGGCTGCCCCGGCGATACCGACCAGCGAGTGGTCGTCGGCGGGAAAGACCTTCTCGATGTCACGTTGGGCTATCTCGTGGCCCTGCGTGGCGCGTCGATCCCCGGCCATCACCACGCCGCCCGGGTGGCGCAACGCGACGATCGTGGTGGCCTGGGGACCGAGGGCCGATGCGGGCACAGCCACCGAGTCCGGGGGAAGGATCCGGGGCTCCACGGTGTGCGCCAGGTCGAGGAAGGACGAGCCGGATGCCGACAGCAACGCGGCATTGAAGGCGCCGCCCACAGTGCGGCTGGCCTGGACGCCGGTGCGCCGGATCGGGTCAATCATCGGGCCCAGACTACCCATCCAGGTGGGCGGCCCGGCAGCCGTGCCGGGAGCTGTCATCGCGTCCTGCGCAAGGCCTTGCGGACCGCGGGCGCGATCTGCTGGGAGTCGTCCTCGTCGCGTGCCCTGTTGGCCTCCAGATGTTCGGGGGCGACATTGCGCGGCAGCGGCCCGTGGTAGTCGGCGCCGTAGGCACCGGGTGCTGGACGGCGGCGCTTCACCGGGGCGAGCACACCGGGAGCCATCCGCCGGCTCATCACCAGGAATCCCGTGTGCGCGCTGGTGCCGTGCCCGGGCCGGATGGCCAGCCCCTCGGCATGCCACTCTCGCACGGTGGTCTCGGTGAGCTTCGGTTCGGTGAAGCCGCCGTGGGCGCGCAGCTGGTCCGCGATGCGTCCCATCTGCGTGGTCGTGGTGACATAGCAGCACAGCATCCCGCCGGGCTGGAGGTGCTCGCCCACCACGTCGATGCACTCCCAGGGGCGCAGCATATCGAGGATGGCGCGATCGATCGGCTCATCGGAGATGTTCTCCACGAGGTCGCCGACCGTGACCTGCCAGCCCGGATGCCCGTGACCGAGGAATTCGGCCACATTCCGCTGTGCCACTTCGGCGAATTCGGGGCGGCGCTCGTAGCTGTGCAGGTGGCCCGCCGGCCCGATGGCGCGCAGCAGGTACAGGCTCAGCGCCCCTGAGCCGACACCGGCCTCCAGCACCCTGGCACCTGGGAAGATGTCTGCCCACATGAGGATCTGCGCGGCGTCCTTGGGATAGATGACGGCCGCCTCGCGCGGCATGGCCACGGTGTATTCGTTCAGCAGCGGTCGGAAGACTGTGAATTCGGTGCCGCCCACGGTCTTCACCACGATCCCCTCGGGCTCGCCGATGATGTCATCGTGCGACATGCCGCCCTTGGTGGTGTGGAAGGTCTTGCCGGCCTGGAGCACCAGGGAATGCCGGTGGCCCTTCATGTCGGCCAGGGTGACGCGCTCGCCCTCGCGCAGCACGCCGGTGGTGACGCCTGACCAGGCCGCCGGGTCCATCTCGCTCAACGCGTCTCCTTTGTGCGTTCCGCTGCGCGGGCGTGCTTCAGCTTGCCGCAGGTCACGGCTGCCCAGTCTCTCACCTGAGCCCGTATGGCGCTCATCGAGCATTGAAATACTTGGCCTCCGGATGCATCACGAGGAATGCATCGGTGGACTGCTCGGGATGCAGCTGGTATTCCTCGCTGATCTCCACACCGATGCGTTCGGGGCGCAGCAGATTCACCATGATCGCACGCTGCTCCAGGTCAGGGCAGGCCGCATAGCCGAAGCTGTAGCGGCTTCCCCGATAGGCCTGGTCACGCAGCATCCCCTTGAGGTCGCCGTCCTCGCCGGCCACGCCCAGTTCTTCGCGGATCCGGTGGTGCCACAGCTCGGCGAGTGCTTCGGCCAGCTGCACCGACAGCCCGTGCAGTTCCAGGTAGTCGCGGTACTCGTTGGCCTCGAACAGCGTGCCCGTTGCCTTGGTCAGCTTGTCACCCATCGTCACCAGTTGCAGGGGCAGCACATCGGGGCCCCATTGTTCGGCTTCGCCGCGGTCGCGGAAGAAGTCGGGGATGCACAGCCGGCGCTGCGCCCGCTGGCGGGGAAAGCTCATCGTTGCGACGCTGGTGTCCAGATCGTCCGGGTGCTCGGGATCGAGCACCACCAGTTCATTGCCCTGCGAGAAGCAGGGGAAATAGCCGTAGACGACGCCGGGCACGGCGAGTCCCTCGGCCTGGACCCGGTCCAGCCAGCCGCGCAGCCGGGGCGTGCCCTCGTGCGCCAGCAGCTCTTCGGAGGACTCGCCGCCATGCACCGCCTTGAGACCCCACTGGCTGACGAACAGCGCACGCTCGTCCAGCCATGCCGCGATCTCGCCGAGTGGTATGCCCTTGGAGACTTTCGTACCCCAGAAGGGTGCGGTGGGCACCTCGACACTGCCGGGCACCGGGCGCGCCACCTCGGAGCGGACCTGCTCCTGGTCATTTCCAGTGTCGGACAGTGACGCCGTACGGCGCAGTCTGCGGGTACGCGGAGCAGGCAGATGCGCCCCCGGCACGCCATGCTTGACGGCCATCACAGCATCCATCAGGGCCAGACCCTCGAAGGCATCCTTGGCATAGCGCACCGTGCCGCCGAACTGGCCCTGCAGGTCCTGCTCGACGAAAGCCCTCGTCAACGCGGCACCACCGAGCAGCACAGGATATTTCTCCGAGAGGCCGAGGCGGTCCAATTCGGCGAGATTGTCCTTCATCACCATGGTGGACTTGACCAGCAGCCCGCTCATCCCGATGACATCGGCGTTGTTCTCCTCCGCCGCCGACGCGATGGTGGAGATCGGCTGCTTGATGCCGAGGTTCACCACCTTGTAGCCGTTGTTGGACACGATGATGTCCACCAGATTTTTACCGATGTCGTGCACATCGCCGGCGACCGTGGCCAGCACGAGGGTGCCCTTGCCGGCCTCGTCGGTGGCCTCCATGAAGGGCTCCAGATGGCTCACTGCCATCTTCATGGTCTGCGCCGACTGCAGCACGAAGGGCAGCTGCATCTGGCCGGATCCGAACAGCTCGCCGACCACCTTCATCCCGGCCAGCAGATCGGTGTTGATGATGTCCAGGGCCTGCCTTGTTTCCAGCGCCTCGTCGAGGTCGGCCTCCAGACCCTTCGTCTCACCGTCGATGATGCGGCGCTGCAAACGCTCGTTCAGCGGCAGCGCAGCCAGCTCAGCGGCCCTTCCGGCCCTCATCTCGGCGGCGGTGACACCCTCGAACAGCTCGAGCAGCTTGGTGAGGGGGTCGTATCCCTCGCGGCGGCGGTCGTAGACCAGATCCAGGGCCACCTGACGCTGCTCTTCGGGAATCCTGTCCATCGGCATGATCTTCGCGGCGCGCACGATGGCCGAGTCGAGCCCGGCCTCCACCGCCTCGTGCAGGAAGACCGAGTTGAGCACCACCCGGGCGGCCGGGTTGAGCCCGAAGGAGATGTTGGACAAGCCCAGTGTGGTGCCCACCCGGGGGTGACGCTTCTTCAGTTCACGGATCGCGTTGAGGGTCTCCACGCCGTCGCGGCGAGTCTCCTCCTGGCCGGTGGCGATCGGAAAGGTGAGGCAGTCCACCAGGATGTCGGCCTCATCCATGCCCCACTGGTTGGTCAACGTGTCGAGCAGCCGCTCGGCCACCCGCAGCTTCCATTCGGCGGTGCGGGCCTGGCCCTCCTCGTCGATGGTCAGGGCGACCACCGCGGCGCCGTGCTCCGCGACGACGGGCATCACCCGCTGGAAACGCGAGGTGGGACCGTCGCCGTCCTCGAAGTTGACGGAGTTGATGATGCAGCGGCCGGGCAGGTGTTCCAGGCCGGACTGGATCACCGCCGGTTCGGTGGAGTCCAACATCACTGGCAGGGTACTGGCAGTGGCGAAACGCGACGAAAGAGTGGCCATGTCCGCGCTGCCATCGCGTCCCACGTAGTCAACGCACAGATCGATGACGTGAGCACCCTCACGGCTCTGGGCGCGCGCAAGGTCGACGCAGTCGTCGATACGGCCCTCCAGCATGGCCTCGCGGAAGGCCTTGGAGCCGTTGGCGTTGGTGCGCTCCCCCACGGTGAGGTAGCTGGTGTCCTGGTGCAGCGGCACCTCGGAGTACAAGGAGCTCACCGCATTCAGATGCTCCGGGGTGCGCGCCACCACCGGGCGATGCTCACCGATGACCCGGCGGAGCGTGGCGATGTGTTCTGGCGTGGTGCCGCAGCAGCCGGCCAGCGAGGCCAGCCCGTCGCGCTCGGCATAGTCCTGCAGCGCTGCCGCGAACTCGTCCGGTGTGAGCGGATAGACCGCGCCCTCGGCGGTGATCTGCGGCAGCCCGGCGTTGGGCATGGCCATCAGCGCGCACTCGGCGTGGGATGCCAGATAGCGCAGGTGCTCACTCATCTCCGCCGGACCGGTGGCGCAGTTCAGTCCGATGACGTCGATGCCCAGCGGCGCCAAGGTGGTCAGCGCCGCACCGATCTCGCTTCCCACCAGCATCGTGCCAGTGGTCTCCACAGTCACCGAGACGATGATCGGAAGATCCACCCCGGCCTGTTCGCGGGCGCGTTTCGCGGCGATGACGGCGGCCTTGGCCTGCAGCAGGTCCTGGCAGGTCTCGATCTGGACGGCATCGATGCCGCCGCGGATCATCGCGGCGATCTGCTGCTGGAAGGCGTCGCGCACCGTGACGAAACCCACCTGGCCCAGTGTGGGCAGCTTCGTACCCGGGCCGACCGAGCCGAAGACCCAGTGCTCGCCGGGCGCAGCGTCGACCTCCTCACGGGCGATGCGGGCACCGGCCTCGGCAACCTCCTCGAGCCGGTCGACGATCCCGTACTCGTTGAGCGCTGCGAAATTCGCGCCGAAGGTGTTCGTCTCGACCCAGTCCGAACCCGCCTCCAGGTAGGCACGATGGATTCCGGCGACGATCTCCGGGTGGGTGATGTTGAGGATCTCGTTGCAGCCGTCGTAGCCCTGGAAATCATCGAGGGTGAGGTCATGCTGCTGCAGCATGGTACCCATCGCACCGTCCCCGATCAGTACCTCATGACCCAGACGTTGACGAAGACCCGTGTTCTGCACGCGCCCAAGAGTAGGCGTAGCGGCACAAGGACGCATTTTCTCGCGTACTGGCGGGAATCTCGTGCAGGCCAGCGCAGGCACGCGCGAACAGCAGGTGCTCGCTGTGTCCCAGACGCATCTGCGTATGCGGTGACTCGTGGTCGGCGTATGTTCGCACATCCATCAGCGTGAAGCGCTGCGTCAGCACGGAGCTGGTGCGACCATTCCGCTGCAAGGTGAGTCGGTAGGTGGCCAGGCCACGGATCGGTAATCTGTGCCCATGACAGCGGATCTTGGGAACTTGCGTGATCCCGTAGTCATCGCCGCATTCGAAGGCTGGAATGACGCAGCGGACGCTGCCACGGAAGTGGTCAACCATCTGGCTCAGACCCACTCCACCGACATGGCCTGGGAACTCGACAGCGAGGACTACTACGACTTCCAGACCACCCGTCCGCGCATCGAACTCACCGAAGACGGGCGCCAGCTCCGCTGGCCGAGCACGCGGGTCTCGGTCTGCCATCTCGCCCATCGTGATCTGGTGCTGGTGGCCGGCCCCGAGCCGAATCTGCGCTGGCGCGGCTTCTGCTCGGCGCTGGTCTCCTCGTTCCGCACGGTGCGGCCCTCAGCGGTGATCCTGCTCGGCGCGATGCTCACCGACACCCCGCACACCAGACCGCTTCCGGTGAGCGCATCCAGCACCGACGAGCGGCTGATCTCCGAAATCGGTATCGAACCGAGCAACTACGAAGGTCCGACCGGCATCATCGGTGTACTGGCGGAATCCTGCCACCGTGCGAAGCTGGAATGCATCACACTGTGGGCCTCGGTGCCGCACTATGTGGCGAGCCCGCCGAACCCAAAAGCCACGCTGGCGCTGCTCACCCGTGTGGAGGACCTCATCGACGAGGCACTGGACCCCGGCGAACTGCCGGAGCTCACGAAGGCGTGGCAGCGCGGGGTGGACGAGCTGGCCGAGGACGATCCCGAGGTCGCCGAGTACATCCAGAGCCTGGAGGAGCAGCAGGACTCCCAGGGCCTGCCCGGCAGCACCGGTGACACCCTCGCCGCGGAGTTCCAGCGTTATCTGAGACGCCGCAACGAGAAATGAACCCGGGCCCCGTTCAGGCCAGGGCGCCCAGCGGATCCCACAGCGGCAGCACGCGAGGCTCGATGTCCAATGCCGCCAGTTGCTCGGCGCTCAGCGCAGGCTTCGGCACCGCCACTTCGAAGACGTACTGGTCGAACCAGGAGTCGTTCATCGTGAAGAAGCCCTTGTCGGCCTTGTCATCGCCCCAGGAATTCTCCACCCGCCAGCGGCGCGGCGTCCCATCCACGAGGTCGACGCCGGTGAACAGCATCGCATGGGTCATCAGGGATTCCCCGGTGAGCATCCGGTCTGCCTTGGTGGTGCCCATTTCGATGCCGTAGAGACCTTCGTAGTCGTGCAGCGCAGCATCCCAGATACCGCGCTCGCGATCGGACTGCTGCACGGTGTCGCAGCCGAACCAGACCGGACGCCCGGCGCAGATGATGTCGGCGACGATCTTCTTGAGTTGGGAGATCTCGGTGTTGAGGTACAGGATCGGGCGCCCGCCGACGACATTGCCGAGCTGATCGACGGTGTAGGTCTTGAGGTATTCCGAGCTGGGACGAGGATCGTTGACCAGGCAGACATAGTCGGCCACGTCGACGGTGAGCACCTGCTTGGCGAACTCAAGCGGGGTCAGTTCGCCGCCGCTCACGAAGTTCTTGTCCTTGTCGCGGTATTGCCAGCAGAAGCTCGTCGGCGGTGTGCCGAGATGGATGGTGAGCACCCGGTGGATCTGCTCCAGCACAGCCAGCCTGGCCTCGTCGGCCGCACCGCGGGTGGCGCCGTCGCGCACCAGAAGGGCTCCGCGGCGCAAGATCGCGGCGAGCTGCTTGTTCATGGCGCGCGTGTTCGAGCTGGACTCGGTCTCCGGCATCGCGTACTTCGGCACCACGCCGTACTTCTTGACCAACGAGACGAACATGTCCCACTGTCCGCCGTCGCCGATCGGGTCGGCGAGCAGCTGGTGAACGGTGCGGTCGTCGAGATCGCGGTCGGCGAGCTCGGTCATGGCGGTGAGGAACCAGTTGGCCTTCTCGAGCTTGTCCCAGTAGTGCTGGTAGTTCTGGCTGAACTCGAAGCCGTCGTCGAGCTTGAGCTTCCCGATCACCTGGCCGCGCAGGAAATTCAACCCGCTGAACAGCCAGCATCTCCCGCTCTGCTTCTGGTTGGCGGCCTTCCAGGTGTCCACCTTGTTGGACATCGAGATGTCGATGGACGTGACGATGCCGCGGTCCAGGCTCAGCTTGTCGACACTGGTCGTGGTGACGGCATTCTGCGCGACCCGTGCCGCCGGATCGGAGGCGAATCGCTCGGACAACGAATTGAGGGTGGCCTGGTCCAGGGCGGTGCTCACAGTGTTCACGGGTCCCTAGGCTAGCCGCGCCCGAAATACCCGGGGCGGCAAGGAAACCGCATTCAGAATGCGGACCTTCCGGGACATGGACGAGTTCCTGCCCAGCGGACTAACGGCCGGCGCATCCCGAGAACTCGCAGGATGAGGCCTTCTGGCGCAGCGCCTCCACCATCGCCTCCGGATCATCGGCGCCGAAGACCGCGGTGCCGGCCACGAAGACATCGGCCCCTGCCTCGGCGCACCGCACGATGGTGTCGAGGTTGACCCCGCCATCCACCTGGATGCCGATCTGCTGCCCGGTGCGGCGCACGATCTCGCGGGTGCGGGCGATCTTGGGCAGCACCAGGTCGAGGAACTTCTGGCCGCCGAATCCGGGCTCGACCGTCATGAGCAACACCTGGTCGAGTTCGGTGACCAGATCGGCATAGGGCTCGATCGGGGTGGCCGGCCGAAGGGCCATGGACGCACGGGAGCCGAGCCTGTGCAATTCGCGGGCGAGTCTGATGGGTGCCGTGGCCGCCTCGACGTGGAAGGTCACGGATTCGCAGCCCGCCTCGGCGTACTGGGGTGCCCAACGGTCCGGGTCCTCGATCATGAGATGGATGTCGAAGGGCAGGTCTGTGTGACGGCGAAGCGACTCAACCACCGGCAGCCCGAGGGTGAGGTTCGGGACGAAATGGTTGTCCATGACGTCCACGTGCACGGAGTCGGCGCCGTGGATGCGTTTCAGCTGTCCTGCCAGATCGGCGAGGTCGGAGTTGAGGATGCTGGGCGTGATGCAACATGGCACGGGTCACAGTGTAGGGGTGAGCCTGCGGAGGAAACCCGCCGCCGGTTGAGGTTGAGCATCTGCGCACGCTGCATTCACTGTTCAGTTTTTGCGCAGAAGCGCAAGGAACATCGCATCGGTGCCGTGGCGATGCGGCCACAGCTGCACGAATCGGGGATCCGTGGACGCGGCGCAATCGGGGACCTCGGGCAGCAGCGCCGGAGCATCGAGGATCTCCACATCGGATTCGGCCCCGGAGACCACCCCGATCGTCTCGTCGCGGTGCGGTGAGCAGGTGACATAGGCGACGATCCCACCGGGTGCGCAGACCCGCAGTGCTGAAGCGAGCAGCTCGCGCTGGAGTTCGACCAACTCGGGAATGTCTTCCGGCCAGCGGCGCCAGCGCGACTCCGGGCGGCGGCGAAGGGCCCCCAGCCCCGAGCAGGGCACATCGGCCAGCACGAGTGAAAAAGATCCAGCGTCGAAAGGCAGATCGGTGCCATCGCCGGTGACCACCCGGTGACCGCTGTAGTGGTAGCGGCGCAGCGCCAGAGAAACCAGGCGCGCGCGGTGCGGCTGGGCCTCGTTTGCCACCAGATAGGCGTCGTGATCAGGGGCGATGCCGCGCAGCAGGGCGCTCTTCCCGCCCGGGCCGGCGCACAGGTCCAACCATCGGCCACCGGTCAGTTCGGGGACCCGCGAGACGGCCAGGCAGACGAGCTGGCTGCCCTCGTCCTGCACGCCGGCGCGGCCCGATCGCACCGAGGGAAGCTCGGCAGGATTGCCGGGTCGCACTGCGCCCCAGGGTGACCAGCGGGTGGCTTCCGCGCCGGTGTCGAGCAGTTCTTGGCGTTCGCACAGGCCCGGCCGCACCACCAGAGTCGGCTCGGCGGGCGCGTTGTCCGCCGCCAGCAGGTCGTCCAGTTCGCCGGCGGGCAGCACATCGGCGAAGGCGTCGATGATCCACTGCGGATGACCGGTCACCAGCGACCTGTACCGCTGCTCGTCGCCGCCGGCGAGCTTGCCGGCCCAGCCCTCGAGGTCACGCTGGGAGACTTTGCGGAGCACCGCATTGACCAGGCCGGTGACGCGCTCCCCCACCACATTGCCAGCCAGCGCCACGGAGGTGTCCACTGCTGCCCGCGCGGGCACCCGCATGCCGAGCAGCTGGTGGGTGCCGAGCCGCAGCACGTCGAGCACATCGGGCTGCAAACTGTCCAGAGCCCGCCCTGAGGCTGTTTCGAGGATGTCGTCATAGCTGCCGATCATCCGGCAGGTGCCGAAGACAAGTTCCGTGACGAAGGCCGCGTCCCGGCCGCTGAGTTCCTGCTCCTCGATGACGTGGTGGCAGGCGAGATTGGCATAGGCGCCGTTGCGGTCGATGTCGCGCAGTGCTTCCAGGGCGGTGCGGCGGGGACGGTCCAACCGCCTGCGCGTGCGGTCGGGGCGCGGGCGATCGAGGCGCCCGCGGCGCGGATCGGGCCGGTTGTTGCGCTCGGTTCCCGGATTCATGCGTCCCCCTCGTCCAGACGCTCCCCCGGCCCTGGTTTGGCGCCGCGCGCCCAATCGGCGCCGTTCATCGCCTTTTTGCCGAAGGCCTGCACCCGGATCAGTTCGAGATTGCCCTGCCCGGTTCCGGCCAGCAGTGTGTGGGCACTGGCGGCCAATTCACCGGGAGCCAGCGCAGCGTCGTCACCGCTGGATGCTGCAACACGCGCGGCGAGGATCTTGAACCTGCGCTGTTCGAAGGTGCTCCACGCCCCGGGCGAGGGACTGGTGCCACGAATGAGCCGCGCCAGGTCCTCAGCAGGGAGTTTCCAGTCAATGTGGGCATCCTGCACGCTCACCTTGTGGGCAACCGTGATGCCGTCGTCGGGCTGGGCGATGGGCTGGCTACCAGCGGAGATGTCGTCGAACGTGCCCACCAGCTGATCAGCGCCGCTGACCGCCAGGCGCTCGAGGAGCTCCCCAGCGGTCTCGTCCGCCGTCACCTCCACCTCGTCTTGGCGAAAGATGGGACCGGCATCGAGCTGCTTGACGATCCTGAAGGTGGTGGTGCCCGTCACGGTGTCACCGGCCATCAGGGCACGCTGCACGGGTGCGGCGCCACGCCATCTGGGCAACAGCGAGAAGTGCAGGTTGATCCATCCGTGCACGGGGATGTCGAGCACCTTTTGGGGCAGCAGCGCACCATATGCCACCACGGCACAGGCCTCAGGGCAGATCTCGGTGAGCCGGGCGACGAAATCCGGATCGCGTGGGCGCTCCGGTTTCAGGACCGGCACTCCCAACTCGCCGGCCGCCTGCGCGACGGGTGATGCGACCAGCTTCTTGGAGCGCCCCAGCGGTGCATCCGGCCGTGTCACCACGGCCACGACCTCGTGACCTGCGGCGATGAGAGCCTTGAGACTCGGGACTGCCATCGCCGGTGTGCCCGCAAAGGCAATCCGCATTGTTCCCTCCCGGTGGCGCCCATGACGACGCGACATATGCGCCCACAGCCTACCGGGCTGCGGGGTTCAGGACAGGTTGACAGGATCGATCTGCAGGCGCACACTTCCCGGTTTCTTGTGCGCGGTGCGCACCGCGAGGGCATGCTTGCCCGCCTCGGCCAGCGCGCTGCCCCGTGAACGCGGTGCCCGGACCATGACGCGCCAGAGCTCGTCCTGCCCTGGTTCGGTGGCCGGTATGGGGGTAAACCCGAGTTCTTGTGCGTCCGGCGGCCATTGTGCGGCCGATTCGAAGGACTCCAGCGCGCCCCGAGTGCCGTCGGCCACGAGCATGGTCACGGCAGGCGGGAAACCCGCCTCGGCGCGATCCTGGAGTTCCCTTTCCGCGAAGCCTGCCGGATCCATTCGCACCAGGGCCTGCACGGCGCGGTCCTGCGAGGGACCCACCATGCAGATGGTGCCGCCCTCTTCGCCGGAGCGCACCAGTGCCACGGCCGCCAGCCAGCGGCGCAACGATTCCTCGGCAGCGCGCAGGTCGGAACGCCCGAGCATGATCGCTGCATCGAGCAGCACCGCGGCAGCGTACCCCTGTTCGGGCCTGGGCTCTGCCCCGGGAGTGGCCACCACCAGCGCGGGAGACGTGCCGACCTCTTGCACCACCCTGTCACCGGACGAGTCAATCAGCCGCACGCCGGGAATGGCGCGGGCCAGTTCCTCTGCGGTGCGCCGCGAGCCGACCATCGGTGCCCGCAGTTCGTGGCTTCCGCACACCGGGCAGACCCAGTCGGTGATGGTGCGCCCGCACCACCGGCAGGACAAGCGGCGATGGCCATCGGCGAGCCGATCTGCCCTCACCGAGCCGTGACAGTGCGGGCAGCGCACCGGGGTGCGGCAGGACTGGCAGCTGAGCGCCACCAGATATCCCGAACGCGGCACCTGCACGAGCACCGGCCCGGCCGCCAGGCCTGTGCGCATGGTCTCGAAGGCCACCGACGGCAGCCGGGTGGCACGCGCCAGGGGATCCCGGCGGAGGGCCTCGTCGGAGTCGGCAGCAACACGCACCGGTGCGCAGCGGTGTCTGGTGAGCGAGGGGGGCGAGTCGATCTGTGCCAGCCAGCCGCGTTCCACCCAGCTCTGCACCTCTGCTGTGCGGCCGTAAGAACCGATCAGCAGCCCGCAGGGCAGTTGGGAGGCGCGAATTGCTGCGACATCGCGGGCATGCGAATAGGGCGCGCGAGGTTCGCTGAGCAGATCGTCGCCGTCGTCCCAGACACAGATGAGCCCCAGGTCGTGCACCGGGGCGAAGACCGCGCCCCGGGTGCCGACCAGCACGCGGGCTTCACCCCGTGCGGCTGCCAGATAGTTCCGGTAGCGAGCAGCCGGGCCGAGTTCGAAGTGCAGCTCCGCGATGCAGCCCAGACCGAGTACTTCACCGAGCACATCGCGCACCCTGCGTGCTTCGGTGACATCGGGCACAACGACCAGCACTCCTCGCCCCGAGCCCAGGCAGGCTTGCGCAGCCTGGAACATACCGCGGGTCCAGTCGTCGGCGCCGGCCTGGTCGCGCCGCCAGCGTGGCGGCACCGCCCAGTGCGCGCGCACGGATTCACCGGCGGCGATCATCTGGAGGAATCGCTCGCCGCCTGCATCGTCATACAGGCCCCCACCAGGCATGTCACCGAGCTTCGGCGCCGGCCAGGGGCGTTGCTCGGCAGCCTCGGTGGCGCCATGGCGGGGAGGCACGGCCAGCCGCAGCACATCGGCGAAGGTGCCTGCGTAGTGGTCTGCGACTGCCCGCAGCAGCCGCACCTGTCCGGGGAGCAGCACGGGCTCGGGCGACACCAGGGTGGTGAGCGGCGAGAGATTCTCGACCTCGGAGTGATCCGGAAGTTCGACCACGAAACCTGCAGCCATCCGCCCGGCGAACCGTACCCGCACCCTGCATCCGACGGCAATCTCAGCTGTCATCCGCGGCGGGACCGAATAGTCGAAGAAACGGTCCAGATGCGGCAGGTAGACATCGAGCGCCACCCGGGCGATGGCGGGGGCATCGCCCGGTGGAGCGGGCTTCGGCGCGACAGCGGGAGTCACCAGGGCGTCCTGCCCTGCGACGTCCCCGGCCGCCCGTTTCCCAGCCGCCCCATGCGGCCCCGCTGTCTCCACCATGCCTGCAAGCCTAGAAGTGCCCACCGACATTTTTGAGGTGCGATGAGGAGCTGCCCGAAGCCGGAGCGCCAGCGTGAACACACGGAGGCAACTTCTCTATGCCCTTCGGCTCGGTCCATCCGCACCCGGACCATCACTGGGCGCCGTGGTTCGAACCGAACCGGCAGCAGGATCAGCCGCGAACAGCCTTCGCGAGCGCCTCGGCCCTGTCGGTGCGCTCCCAGGTGGCCTCCGGCAGCTCCCGGCCGAAATGACCGTAGTTGGTGAACCGCTGGTAGATCGGGCGCAGCAGGTCGAGCTGGGCGATGATCGGCCTGGGACGAAGGTCGAAGACCGAATCCACAGCTGCCACCAGTTGCTCGTCGGGCACCTGCCCGGTTCCGAAGGAATCCACGAACAGGCTGGTGGGGCGAGCCCGGCCGATGGCATAGCTCACCTGCACCTCGCAGCGATCGGCGAGCCCGGCTGCCACGATGTTCTTGGCCACCCAGCGCGCAGCATAGCTGGCCGACCGGTCCACCTTGGAGGGATCCTTGCCGCTGAAGGCACCGCCACCATGACGGGCCATGCCGCCATAGGTGTCCACGATGATCTTGCGGCCGGTGAGCCCGGCGTCGCCCTGCGGGCCGCCGATGACGAACTTGCCGGAGGGATTCACCAGCACAGACACGTCCGAGGAGTCGATGTCGTACTCCCCCAGTACCGGGTCGATCACCTCGCGGCGCACCGCGGGGGCGAGCGTGGTCTCCAGATCCACACCGGGCGCATGCTGGGTGGAAATCACCAGATTGAGCACCTTCACCGGCACATGGTCTTCATACTCGATGGTGACCTGCGTCTTGCCATCAGGAGCCAGGATGTCGAGCATCCCGTCGCGCCTCACCTGGGCCAGACGCTGCGAAAGACGGTGCGAGAGATGCACCGGCAGTGGCATCAGCTCGGGGGTTTCTGTGCAGGCATAGCCGAACATCAGCCCCTGGTCACCGGCGCCCTGACGGTCCGCCTCGTCCACGGCGAGAGCATGGCGCTCCTCCCAGGAGTGCTGCACCCCCTGGGCGATGTCCGGGGACTGGTTGTTCAGGGCCACCATGACACCGCAGGTTGCGCCGTCCAGACCCTTGTCGAAGGAGTCGTAGCCGATCTCAAGCATCCGGGCCCGGGCCACGTCGGCGATGTCCACATAGGACTCGGTGGTGGCCTCGCCGGCGACCACGGCGACGCCATTGCTCACCAGCACCTCGATGGCGGTGTGCGAGTTCGGGTCCTGGCGCAGCATTTCGTCGAGGATTGAATCCGCGACGGCATCCGCGACCTTGTCCGGATGACCTTCGGTGACCGATTCGGACGTGAAGAGTCTGCTCATTCCCAGTCTTTCTTCCCGACCACGGGTCGGGGCTCAGCGGTCGGCTGTCCGACCAGGGCAACCTCGGGTGGCGGCGCCGGTCAGGCGGGGTCGATATCACCCAGGGATGTCTCGAGATCGAACTCGGGATCCTTGGCAGCCTCGGCGCGAGCCTGGGCCTCTGCCTCGGGATCGACTTCGGTGTACTCGAGAACCCCGGCCTGGATCTCCCGCATCGCGATGGACAGCGGCTTCTCCTGCACATTGGTCTCGACCAGCGGCCCGACATTCTCCAGCAGGCCCTCGCCGAGCTGGGAGTAGTAGGCGTTGATCTGGCGAGCGCGCTTCGCGGCGAAAAGCACCAGCCGGTACTTCGAATCGACGTGCTCAAGCAGGTCGTCGACGGGAGGATTGATGATGCCTTCGGTAGGAACGCTGGTCACGTAACTGCACCCTTTACTCGTTGTTGCCCTTGATACCTCGCTGACGCGAGGAGTTGCTCTGTCCCGCCAAGACGGATTTTGCCGAACCCACTCGCACCGGTTTCGGGCCGGTCGAGATGACGGAAATCATGGAAAGGAGTCCACAGCACAATGCCGTGGACTCACACTCCCATCAACTGTACCAGCCGCCGGGCCGTGCCCTCGACTTCGTCGTTGACGACCACATGGTCGAATTCCGCCTCAGCCGCCAGTTCTTCTCGTGCGGTGCGCAGCCTGCGTTCCTGCTGAGCTGGGGTTTCGGTGCCACGACCGCGCAGCCGCCGGACGAGTTCTTCCCAGCTCGGCGGGGCCAGGAAGATCTGGCAGGCGCGGGGACAGCTCTTGCGCACCTGACGCGCACCCTGGAGATCGATCTCCAGAATCACAGTGCGGTGCCGGGCGACTGCCTCTTCGACTGGGCCGCGCGGCGTGCCGTAGCGTGCGCTGCCGTGCACGGTGGCCCACTCGAGCAGACCCCCGCTGGCCAGCAGCTGGTCGAACCGCTCATCGTCGACGAATCTGTAGGACACCCCGTCCACTTCGCCGGGGCGCGGTGATCGAGTCGTCGCCGAGACGGATACAAAGACTTCAGGGTGAAGCTGGTGAATCCGGGTGACCACTGTGCCCTTGCCGACAGCAGTAGGTCCTGAGATGACGAACACCCGCCCTCCGGCGCCCGCCGCCCGCCCCTGTGCAGCTGAGGTGGTGTCGTCGCTGCGCGCAGTTTCAGTGGCACAAGCAGTTTCGCTGACAGAGGGAGCCGGTGCGGTGTCGCTCATCTATCTACTGGAACTCCGTCTTGAGACCCGCGATCTGGTGGCGGCCTAGTCCGCGCACTCGTCGGTTGGGGGCGATGTCGAGGCGTTCCATGATATCGGCTGCCCTCTTCTCACCCACTCTGGGGAGCGCCTTGAGGAGGTCCACCACCTTCACATGGGCCAACACTTCGTCCTCGGCTGCGATGTCGAGGGCTTCGCTCAGGCTCAGCTCACCACTGCGCACCTTTTCCTTGAATTCCGCCCGTGCCCTGCGCGCCTGGGTGGCAGCGTCACGAGCGGACCGGAGCTGTTCTGGTGACAACGTCGGGATGGCCACTGTCGTACTCCAATCATGTCGACCGGACGCCAAGTTGTCCGGCGATGTTCTTAAGGTACAACGCCCTCACTACCCATTTCATGCGCCGTGCCAAGCCCGTCGAAAATGTGGACGGCATCACACGGAAGACCTGGAGGGGCGCACCTCCAGCTCGGCCCAGCACCCGATCTGCGCAGTCGCGAATCGGTAGCACAGCGCCCAGCGGGTGCAGCACCCACATCAGTGCAGCACGAGGGAGGCCGCAGCCCGCTGCAGGCCGGAGGGGTTCGGGCCGGCCGAGAGCACACCGCGGGAGGCAGATGGCAGCACGTGGGCCACCGCATCACCGAAGATTCCGGCCAGACCGTCGATGGTGCCGCCCTGCGCGCCGATGCCGGGCGCCAGTACCCAACCCTGGAAGCCGGTCAGGTCGGCTCCCGCCGAATCGTGCGTGGCACCGATGACCAGACCCGTATCACCCAGGCCGTGCGCACTGTTCTCCGCGTTGGCGGCATCCACCATCTGCTGGGCCACGGTACGGCCCTGGGACTCAGCGAATTGGACGCCTTCACCGTCGGGATTGCTGGTGCGACACAGCACGAACAGGCCGCGGCCCGTGTCGTGGGCCAGGTCGAGCGCCGGGCGCAGCGCCTCGAAACCGAGATAGGGGCTCACGGTGAGGGCATCGGCCGCCAACTCGGCATCGTCGGACAGATAGGCGCGCGCATAGGCGGTCATCGTGGAGCCGATATCGCCGCGTTTGGCATCGAGGATGGAGAGAGCCCCGGCCTCGCGCACATCGTGCAGCACCCGGGTGAGCACCGTCAGCCCTCGGGTGCCGAAGACCTCGAAGAAGGCGCTCTGCGGCTTGAAGACCGCCACCTGGGTGCCCAGAGCCTCCACGGTGGTACGGCAGAACCGCTCCACACCGTCGGGATCGTAGTCGAGGCCCCAGCCGCGCACCAGCTTCTCGTGCGGATCGATGCCGACGCACAGCCGGCCGCGGGCAGCGGTGATCGCTTCGATCCTGGCTCCGAAACCCTCGACGCCCATGCTCCGGGCACTCATGCGATGATCTTCCCAGCGCCAGGGTGACACAGCTTGTTGATGCCGAGCACCAGGGCGGGGCCCTCGAAGATGAAGCCGGTGTAGACCTGCACCAGCGCCGCGCCGGCGTCGAACATGGCCTGCGCATCGCCGGGGCTCATGATGCCGCCGACCGCCATCAGGGGTAGATCGGTGTTGCTCGCGATCCAGCTCACCCTGTCGAGGGCCATCGCGGTGAGCGGGCTGCCCGACAGGCCGCCTGCCTGGCCGGACAGCCGCTCATCGTGGGGATCCAGGCCACCGCGTTCGATGGTCGTGTTGGTCGCGATGATGCCGGCAATACCGGTGTCCTCGCACACGCTGAGCAATTCGTGGAGCTCGCCGCGGGACAGGTCGGGCGCCAGCTTGACGAAGATGGGCAGCGGATTGTCAGGGTTCAGCTCCCGGGCCCTGCCGGTCATCGCCGAGGTGAGCTGTTCGAGTTCCTGCTGGCTCTGCAGGCTGCGCAGCCCAGGAGTGTTGGGGCTGGACACATTGATGGCCACGTAGTCGGCGTACGGCGCCAGTGTTTCAAGGCTGAACAGATAGTCCCCGACCGCCCCGTCGAGAGGGACGCGTTTGGTCTTGCCGATCGAGATGCCGACGGGACAGCCGAGCGCATTGTTGCCGCGTGCCACCCCCGCGCCGGTCAGCCGTGCGGCCAGCGCCTCGGCGCCGTTGTTGTTGAATCCCATCCGGTTGATGATCGCCCCGGAACGGATCAGCCGGAACACCCTCGGGCGGGGATTGCCCGGCTGGGCGTGTGCGGTGACGGTGCCCAGTTCGGCGAAGCCGAAGCCGAGTGGAGCCCAGGCAGCCGCAGCGACACCGTCCTTGTCCAGCCCGGCGGCCACGCCCACTCGGCCCGGGAACTGGATGCCGGCCACCTCGACCGGGTTCTTGTCCCGATCGAGCATCCATTGCGCCACGGCCATCAAGGTCTCGGGCATGTGACCGAGAATCCCGATCATCTGCCCGTGGATCTTCTCCGGATCACCGCCACGCATGGTGAACAGCACGGGACGAACACACCCGCAGTACCCGGCGCGCAGCGCGCGCACGTAGATCTCGTCCAGGTTCACTGCCCCATCCCTCTCATCGTTCGGTCCCTCATTGCTTGGCACCTCATCTGCTGGCGTCCTGGGTGACCTCGAAATGCTTGGTCATGTCCAGGCCCCAATCCTGCAGGGACTTCACCTGCACGTCGCCCCGGCGCACTGCCTGGATGCCCTGCACTGCCGATTCCAGACCCTGCACGGTGGTGATGGAGGGCACGCCATGCAGGATCGCCGCAGTGCGGATCTCGTAACCGTCGACGCGGGGGCTGCCCCCGCGGGTCTCCCCGGAGGGCGTGTTGAAGATGAGATTGACCTTGTCGGACTCGATGAGATCCACGATGGTGGGCTCGCCGTCGGGCCCGGTACCCTCGGTGAACTTGCGCACCGCCGTGACCTCCATGTCGTGCATCCGCAGCATGCTGGCAGTGCCCTGGGTCGCGAGGATCTTGAATCCCATGTCGGACAATTCCCTCAGCGGCAGGATGATGTGTCGCTTGTCACGATTCGCCGCCGAGACGAAGATCGTGCCCTTGGTGGGCAGTGCCCCGTACACAGCAGCCTGTGCCTTGGCGAAGGCGACTCCGAAGGAGCCGTCGATGCCCATCACCTCGCCGGTGGAACGCATCTCGGGCCCCAGCAGGGTGTCGACGCTGTTGCCGGACGAGGTGAGGAAACGGTTGAAGGGCATCACAGCCTCCTTCACCGCCACCGGCATGCCGCCCCAGCGGGCCGCACCGTCCTGGCATGTGCGCAGCATCCCTGAATCGCGCAGCTGGCCGATGGTGGAGCCGAGCATGATGAGCGCGGCCGCCTTGGCGAGCTGGGTGTTGGTGGCCTTGGACACGAAGGGCACGGTGCGAGAGGCCCGCGGATTGGCCTCGAGAACATAGAGGGTGTCGGCGGCCAGCGCGTACTGGATGTTGATCAGGCCGCGCACCCCGACACCGGCAGCGATCGCATCGGTGCTCTTGCGGATCCGGTCGATCACCTCGTCGCCGAGGGTGGCCGGCGGCAGTGAGCAGGCTGAGTCGCCGGAGTGGATACCGGCCTCCTCGATGTGCTCCATGATGCCGCCGAGATACAGCTCGTGGCCGTCGTAGAGGGCGTCCACGTCAATCTCGATGGCGTCGTCGAGGAAGCGGTCCACGAGCACCGGTGATTCGGGGCCGATCAGGGTGGAGTTCTCGATGTAGGAGCTCAGTGCCGGTTCGTCGTAGACGATCTCCATGCCGCGTCCGCCGAGTACATAGCTGGGACGCACCAGCACCGGGTAACCGATCCCGACCGCTACCTGAGAGGCCTCCTCGAAGGAGGACGCCATACCGTACTTGGGGGCCGGCAATGAGGCGTCGTCGAGCACCCGCTCGAAGGCCTCGCGGTCCTCGGCGAGGAAGATCGCCTCGGGGGATGTACCGACGATCGGAACACCGGCGTCCTTGAGCTGCTGCGACAACCGCAGCGGGGTCTGCCCGCCCAGCTGGACGATGACCCCGGCGACAGGCCCGGCCTGGGTCTCGGCGTGGTAGACCTCCAGCACGTCCTCCAGGGTGAGCGGCTCGAAGTAGAGCCGATCGGAGGTGTCGTAGTCGGTGGAGACCGTCTCGGGATTGCAGTTGACCATCACCGAGGCGTAGCCGTTGGCCGACAGCGCCTGGGCGGCATGCACGCACGAATAGTCGAACTCGATGCCCTGGCCGATCCGGTTGGGGCCCGAACCGAGAATGAGCACGGCAGGCTTGTCACGGGGCTCCACCTCGGTCTCTTCGTCGTAACTGGAATAGTGGTAGGGCGTACGAGCGGCGAACTCGGCGGCGCAGGTGTCGACGGTCTTGTAGACCGGCCGCACTCCCAGCTCCCAGCGGCGTGCGCGCACCTGCTCGGCGTCGATCCCCCGCAGAGCGGCGATCTGACGGTCCGAGATGCCGTTCTGCTTGGCCTCGCGCAATACCTCGGCGTCGAGTTCGCCGGCGGCGCGCACCTGCTCGCCGATCTCGTGGATCTGGACGAGCTGGTCGAGGAACCAGGGGTCGATGGCGGTCAGCTCGAACAGCTTCTCGAAGCTCACACCGCGCTGCAGGGCCCACTCGATTTCGAAGATTCGGCCATCATGGGGCCGGGCGATGTCGGCGAGCAGGGCGTCCAGGTCGTCGCCGAAAGGATTCTCGCCGAGCCAGAAATTGCTGCCCTGCTCGGTTGAGCGCAGGGCCTTGCCCAGGGCCTCGGTGAAGTTGCGGCCGATCGCCATGGCCTCGCCGACCGACTTCATGTGGGTGGTCAGCGTCGCGTCAGCGGAGGGGAATTTCTCGAAGGCGAAGCGGGGAACCTTCACCACGACATAGTCGAGAGTGGGCTCGAAGCTGGCGGGGGTCTGCTGGGTGATGTCGTTGGGGATCTCATCGAGGGTGTATCCGACGGCCACCTTCGCGGCGATCTTGGCGATCGGGAAACCGGTGGCCTTCGACGCCAGCGCCGAGGAACGCGAGACGCGCGGATTCATCTCGATGACGATCATCCGCCCGGTGGCGGGGTTGATGGCGAACTGGATGTTGCAGCCGCCGGTGTCGACACCGACCGCCCGGATGATGGCGATGCCCACATCGCGCATCCACTGGTACTCGCGGTCAGTGAGCGTCATGGCCGGGGCGACGGTGATGGAGTCGCCGGTGTGCACGCCCACCGGGTCGAAGTTCTCGATGGAGCAGACGATGACGACATTGTCGACCTTGTCGCGCATCACCTCCAGCTCGTACTCCTTCCAGCCGAGGATCGATTCCTCGGCGAGCACCTCGGTGACCGGGGAGGCGTCCAGACCGATGTGGGCCATCTTGATGAGTTCGTCACGGTCGCGCGCGATGCCGGAACCCACACCGCCCATGGTGTAGCTGGGACGCAGCACCAGCGGATAGTTCAGCTCCTCGGCAGCCGACAGGATCTCCTCGACGGTGTGGCAGATCCTCGACCTGGCCACTTCGGGGGTGCCGCCGGGGAAGGCGCCGAGGCCCTCGACGATCTCCTTGAACTGCTCGCGGTTCTCGCCGCGCTGGATGGCGTCGACATCGGCGCCGATCAGTTCCACGTTGTAGCGGGCCAGTGCACCGGAGTCGTAGAGGGCGATCGCGGTGTTCAGCGCGGTCTGGCCACCCAGCGTGGGCAGCAAGGCGTCCGGGCGTTCCTTGGCGATGACCTTCTCGACGTATTCCGGGGTGATCGGCTCCACATAGGTGGCGTCGGCGAACTGCGGATCGGTCATGATCGTGGCCGGGTTGGAGTTCACCAGGATCACCCGGTAGCCCTCCTCGCGGAGCACGCGGCAGGCCTGGGTGCCGGAATAGTCGAATTCGGCTGCCTGGCCGATGACGATCGGTCCGGAGCCGATGACCAGGATCGATGAGATGTCCGTGCGCTTGGGCATCAGGCCTGCTCCCTCGCGGTGTCGTGGTCGTTCGTGCTGGTGCCCGCCCCGGGATCCCCGCGGTGCGCTGCCATCATCTGCGCGAAGCTGTCGAACAGATAGCTGGCATCGTGCGGGCCTGCCGCAGCCTCTGGATGGTATTGCACCGAGAAGCCGGCCAGCGTGCCATCCCGGGTGAGCCGCAGGCCCTCGACCACATTGTCGTTGAGGGAGATGTGGGACACCTCGACCGTGCCGTATTCGGTGCTGATCGGTTCTCCGGCGGAGGCGTCCACGGCGAATCCGTGATTCTGCGCGGTGATCGCGACCTTGCCTGTTGTCCGGTCCAGCACCGGCTGGTTGATGCCGCGGTGGCCGTATTTCAGCTTGTAGGTGCCCAGTCCCAAGGCCTGGCCGAAGACCTGGTTGCCCAGGCAGATGCCGAAGACCGGCAGCTTCTCGGCAAGAGCCTTGCGGGTGAGGTCGACCGCCGTGGTGACGGTCGCGGGATCACCGGGGCCGTTGGAGAAGAACAGCCCGTCGGCGCCAGTGGCCTGCACATCAGCCCAGGAGGCGTCGGCGGGCAGCACGTGCACCTCCATGCCGCGCTCAGCCATCCGGTGCGGGGTCATGGATTTGATGCCGAGGTCGATGGCGGCCACCGTGAAGAGCTTCTCGCCGATCGCGGGCACCACCACGGCGTGGTCGGTGGTGACATGGCCGACCAGATTCGCGCCGGTCATCGTGGGAGTGGCCAGCACCTTGGCGAGCAGTTTCTCGGGGTCGTCGTCCAGCGAGCTGATGCCCACCCTCATCACGCCGAGTTCGCGCAGGTGACGGGTCAGCTCGCGGGTGTCGATGTGGGAGATACCGACGATGTGCTGGGCTTCGAGCTCATCGTCGAGGGAGCGCCGGGAGCGCCAGTTGGAGGCGATCCGGGAGGGATCGCGGACCACATAGCCGGACACCCAGATGCGTGAGGACTCGTCGTCCTCGTCGTTCCAACCGGTGTTGCCGATGTGCGGGGCGGTGGCGATGACCACCTGGCCGTAGTAGCTCGGATCGGTGAGGGTCTCCTGGTAGCCGGTCATACCGGTGGCGAAGACCGCCTCGCCGAAAGTCTCCCCCACGGCCCCGAAGGCCCGGCCACGAAATGTCCGGCCGTCCTCAAGAATCAGAATCGCGCTCTTTTCGTTCGCGCTCATGACCATCCTTCCCCGCCGCACGGGCGGGCTCTCACGTGTGCAGACCGAGACCGGAAGCCTCCGGCGAGCTTATCAGCCGTCCGGCGCCGCAGCAGATCCGAAAATGACGTACTGGTGCCCGGGGTACCGGCCGGACGGTTACGAAGTTCAGCTGTCCCGCGCGCTGGCGGCCTTGGACAGCATCCCGTTGAGAAATGTCACCGACTCGTCGGTGCTCAGTTCGTTGGCGAGCTCAAGGGCTTCGCTGATCACGGCGTGGGTGGGGATCTCGGTGTAGTCGATCTCCCACACTGCGATGCGGGCCAGATTGCGGTCGATCCGCGGCATCCGCCCCAGGGTCCAATCCCCTGCCAGCGAATCGGCGATCCGGTCGTCCACCGCGCGGCCGTGCTCCTTGTAGCCGTCGATGATCTCGCGGGTGTACTCGCGCACACCGGTGTCGCCCTCCTGCATACGGCGTTCCAGGACCGAGTCGATGCTTTCGTCGCGCAGTTCAGCCTCGAAGAGAATGTCGAGTGCCTGCTTGCGCGACTTGGTGCGCGACGAGTGCCGGGCGCCCGCGTAGTCGGTGCTGGACACCTTCAGCGCGCCAGGCACCGGGGGATGTTCCCCGGGGGCCAGCGGAATGGGTGTGTCGTCGTGCTCCGGGCTCATGCGCGTCCGAGATAGCTGCCGTCTTCGGTGCTGACCTTGATCTTCTCGCCGGTGGAGATGAACAGCGGCACCTGCACCTGCTTCCCGGTCTCCAGCGTGGCAGGCTTGGTGCCGCCGGTGGAGCGATCGCCCTGCAGGCCGGGTTCGGTGTAGGTCACTTCGAGTTCCACCGAGGCGGGCAGGTCGAGGTAGAGCGGGTTCCCCTCATTGGTTGCCACCGTCACCGTCATGCCCTCGAGCATGAAGTCCTTGGCATCACCCACCACGTCCTCGGGGATGGTGAGCTGCTCGTAGGTGCCGGTGTCCATGACGACGAAACCCGACGCATCGGCGTAGAGGTATTGCATGTCCTGCCGGTCCACCTGGGCCATCTCGATCTTGGTGTCGGCGGGGAAGGTACGATCAACGACCTTGCCGTTCAGCACATTCTTGATCTTGGTGCGCACGACGGTGTTGCCCTTGCCGGGCTTGTGGTGCTGGAACCACTGGACCTGCCACAGCTGGCCGTCCAGGTTGAGGACTGTGCCGTTCTTGATGTCGTTGGTCGTTGCCACGTGTTCGCCTTTCACAGTGACTGGTAGTCCGAAAGGCAGCACGAAGCACCCGCCGAGCGGGGTCTTCGAGCCGCGATCAACCATACTAGCGGCCCCGGAGGTCCGCCTCCCGCGAGTGCCGTCCGATGAGGTGCTCAGCTGTTGCCGAGACCCTATTCGGCGCCTGCCTCATGGGCCTCACGGGCATCGTCCACGAGTGCTTCCCGAGCCCTCGCATGGGCCAGGGACTCGGTGCGGAGGAATTCGACGACCTCGTCGGGGGCTGTGCCCTGGAAGTTCTTGGCCGGGTCAGCGGCACGATCGGCCAGGGCGTCCGCGATGCCGAGGATGTTCCCGGAGGACTGGTTCTGGCTCATCTTTGCCTTGCCGGTGACCGACTCGATGACGATCTCGACTCCCACGGCCGAGCGGACCAGGCCGTCGAGCATCCTGGTGGGCAGTTCCCGGAAGTCGAAACCGGAGTGCTGCGCGGCGACCATCTCTGCCATCGCCATCTGGACCCACTCGGGGTCGTCGTGGGCGATCATCCGGCCCCGCACGTGCATCGTGATGTAGTCCCAGGTGGGTACGGCGGCCGGTTCGGGAACATCGCTGGGATCGACATAGCTGTCCGGGCCGTGCAGCACGACAAGCGCGGGGCCCACCTGGTGCCACTGCCTGTTCACCCGGGACAAGTGGGCGTGCAACACTCCGTGCTCGCCCTCATCGGGATGGAAGGTCCACGGCACCAGGGTGGCCTCCGGCCCGTCGGGGCCCACTGTCACCAGGTCGGCGACGCGCACCCGGCTCAGCATCGCGCCCAGCTGCTCAGCGGAATAGCCGAAGTGCTGTGCCACGTACATGATCAGGTCCTGTTCTGCGGCTGCATGAGGCCGGCTTGGTCGAATGCGTCCATGATCCTCGCACCTCCAAGTGGAGGCGTGTCCAGCAAGGGCGGGCGGCGATCAGCTGTGCTGGCCGACCAGAGCCCGGAATGCGTCCACCATCTGCTGCTCGGGAGGATCGACGATCATCGCGACATGACCCTGTTCGCGCAGCCCGACGAAGCGCAGCGTGTTGCCGCGGGTCTTCTTGTCCCGGCTCATCAGCTCGCGCAGGGTCGCCCAGCCGGTGCCGCCGGATTGCGAATCAGGGTACTGGGTGGCGAGCCCGACCGAGCCGAGTACCCGGCGATGCCGCTCGACGACTGAGGCGTCCAGGCCGAGTGCCCGATGGGCCAGTTCCGCCACGAAGACCATGCCAAGAGCCACGCATTCGCCGTGCCGGCGAGCGAAGTGCTCGGAAGCCTCGATGGCATGGCCGAGGGTGTGGCCGTAGTTCAGCTGCTCACGCCCGATGTGCTCACCCACCGAGGTCGCCTCGCGCAGATCGGCCGAGACGACCTTCGCCTTCACCGCCACCGAGCGGGCAATGAGCTCATGAACGCGCTCGCCCGACACGTCCAGGGCCTCGGCCGGATTCTGCTCGACCAGCTCCAGCGTCCGTTCGTCGGCGATGAAGCCGTGCTTGATCACCTCGGCGAGGCCGCTGCGCACCTCGCGCTCGGGCAGCCCGACCAGCAGCAGTGGGTCCTCCAGCACGACGATCGGCTCCCAGAAGGCACCGATCAGATTCTTGCCCTCGGGTAGATCGGCGCCGGTCTTGCCGCCGATCGCTGCGTCCACCATGGCCAGCACAGTGGTGGGCACACTGATCCAGCGCACCCCGCGCAGCCAGGTGGCGGCCACGAAGCCAGCCAGGTCGGTGGTTGCGCCGCCTCCGATGCCGACCACCAGGTCGGTCCGGGTCAGCCCTGCCAGTGCGAGCCTGGACCAGCACTCGGCCAGCACTTGCGAAGTCTTGGCGTGCTCCCCGTCAGGCACCTCGATGAGCACCGGTTCCGCACCCGCGCCGCGCACCAGATCGGCGGCGAGCTGGGCCTTCCCGGACAGCACCTGCGGATGCAGGATGGCCACCTTCGCGGCCCCGCCGACGAATTCCGGGAGCCGTTCGAGCGCGCCCGGTTCGATGATGGCGTCATAGGGATGATCGGTCGCGAAGTGCGCCGTGCTCATCGATTCTCCTCCACGATTGGGGACATCTGTTCGACCGGCCAGCCGAGCATCTCGGACACTGCGGCGGCCACCTCATGGGTCGCCAGGCCATCGGTGCAGACCCGGAAGACGGCCACCTCACGATAGAGCGCCTCGCGCTCGGCGATGAGTGTGGCGAGCTTCCCGGCCACATCACCGCGCAGCAGGGGACGGTGCGTGGAATCGGCGATCCGGCGCACGCCCTCCTCCACCGACATGTCCAGCCACACGACCTGGTGGCCGGACAGCAGGTCACGGACCGCCGGGTTCGTCACGGCTCCACCGCCGAGCGCCACAATGCCATCGCGCTCCAGCAGCTCGCGGGTGACCTCCAGCTCAAGCGCCCGGAAACCCGCCTCCCCCTGGGATGCGAATATCTCGGTCACGGCGCGCCCCTCGCGCTCCTCCAGGAAGCGGTCCGCGTCCACGAAGGCCAGGCCGTGACGCGCAGCGAGCGCCTGCCCGACCGAACTCTTGCCCACCCCGGGCGGCCCCACGAGCACCACCTGGGCGGCACCGACGTCACCACCGCGCACTGGCGACGGCTGAGCTGCCGGGCACGGATCGCCGCCCTGCTGCACGATCACAGGGCCTCCGAGAGACCGCGTTCTGCCACCCTGGCCAGATAACCGCGGTGGTTGCGCCGGCATTCGGCCAGCGAGTCCCCGCCGAACTTGTCCAGGCAGACTTCGGCCAGCACCAGGGCGACCATCGCCTCCGCCACCACTCCTGCTGCCGGGACCGCGCAGACATCGGAGCGCTGGTGATGCGCCACGGCAGCTTCCCCGGTGGTGACATCGATGGTGCGCAGCGGCCTGGGGATCGTGGCGATCGGCTTCATCGCAGCCCGCACCCGGATCACCTCGCCGGTACTCATGCCACCCTCGATACCTCCGGAATGCCTTGTCACGCGCCGGATACCTTCAGGTGAGCCGACGATCTCGTCGTGCGCCTTCGAGCCACGCACCTTCGCCAGCTCGAAACCATCGCCCACCTCGACGCCCTTGATGGCCTGGATGCCCATCAGCGCACCTGCAAGCTTGCCGTCCAGCCGGGTGTCTCCCTCACGCATGGCACCCAACCCGGGGGGACATCCCCAGGCAACCACCTCCACGACACCACCGAGGGTGTCGCCGTCCTTCTGGCATGCCGCGATCTCGGCCTGGATCAGCTGGGAGGCCCGCGGATCGAAGCAGCGCACCGGGTCGGCGTCGATGAGGTCGAGATCGGCCATCCTGGGCAGTTCGTCGACGTGGGCAGGGATTCCGGCCAGTTCGACGACATGGCTGAGCACCGTGATCCCGAAGGCCTGTGCGAGGAAATTCTTGGCCACCTGGCCGATGGCAACCCTGGCAGCAGTCTCGCGGGCGCTGGCCCTCTCGAGCAGCGGGCGCGCCTCGTCCCAGTCGTACTTCTGCATGCCGGCGAGGTCCGCGTGACCCGGCCTGGGGCGGGTCAGCTTGGCATTGCGGGCCAGACCCTCCAGTTCGGTCGGGTCGACCTCGTCGGCGCTCATGACCTTCTGCCACTTGGGCCACTCCGTGTTGGCAACCGTGATCGCGATCGGGGAGCCCAGCGTCTCACCGTGACGGAAACCCGCCGTCAGGGTCACCGAGTCCGCCTCGAAGGACATTCTGGCGCCCCGGCCGGCTCCGAGCCGGCGACGGGCGAGCGCCTCAGCGATGTCATCGCTGGAGACTTTGACGTGGGCGGGGATTCCGTCGAGGGTGGCCACCAGTGCGCACCCATGGGACTCCCCGGCGGTGAGGTAACGAAGCATGGGCCCTAGTATCTCAGCCTTCGCAGTCGCGCTCAGCCGCAGCGCCCGGCGTGGTCCTGGCACCATGCCTGGAACTGCTGGACATTCTTCTCGTGGTCCTCCCCATTGGCCGCAAAATTCGTCTCGCCGGTGTCGGGGTTGACGGTGACGAAGTAGAGCAGATCCCCGCTGGCCGGATGCATGGCGGCATCCAGGGCCTGGCGCCCCGGGTTCGAGATCGGCCCGGGCGGAAGACCGTCCACCAGATAGGTGTTGTAGGGCGAGTTCACAGCCCTTTCGGCGTCAGTCGTGGTGACCGTGCCGGAGGTATTGGTCGCATAGTGCACGGTGGCGTCGGACTGCAGCTTCATGCCCTTGTCGAGCCGGTTGTAGAAGACCTCTGCCATCTGCGGCCCGTACTGGGGTTTCACCGTCTCGCGCTCGATGATGCTGGCCACGATCACCACATCCAGCGGGGAACGGTGAATGGCCTCGGCACGTGACTCGAGGCCGTCCTGCGCGGCCACCGTGTTGAACTGCTTGACCATGTCCCCCATCAAGGTGCGCGCCGTCGACTGGCTGTTGAAGGTGTAGGTGTTCGGGAAGAGGAAACCCTCGGTATTGCCCTTCGCGTAGCCCGGAAGGCCCAGACCAGTGGGGTTGGCGGCGATCGCGTCGAATTGGGCGACAGGAATACCTGTGGAGTCATGGACCTTGGCGAAGACCTCGGTGTTGCGCAGCCCCTCAGGGAGGGTGACCTGCTGCGTGATGATGTTCGCGGGGTCGACCAGGGCGGTGACGGCTGCCTTGGCCGACATCTGCTTCTTCAGGCGATAGGTGCCGGAGTGGATGGAGTTGGTTCTCGGATCCGAACGTGCCGCACGCATGAAGGCGCGCGAGGACGCCACCACGTCCTGGGACACCAGCAGATCGCCCATCTGCCCGACCGATTGCCCGGCATCGATGTCCACCAGAACCTGGCCGGTTCCTTCGCCCCCGTAGTCAGCGCCCTGGTAGGCGCGCCAGGCCTCGCCGATCTTGTGATAGGCGAACATGCCGCCACCCACCAGCACGGCCAGCGAGACCATCACCACCAGCAGCGTGCGAGGCCAGGTGCGGCGTGTACGCCCCCCCGAGGATTGACGGCGAGTCTTCCTGGCGCCCCGCTTCTCTGCGTGGGTGTGCTGGGTGTCCCGGCGTGCCCGGCTCGGTGCGGCCTGCCGCCCAGGAGTACCCAGCAGACCGTCCAGACCGTCGTCATCGGCGCGTCTCTTGGCAGCCACGCCTCACACCTCTCTTCCAGTGGCGGGAATCAGATTCCCAGGAGCACATCCGGTGCGCTTCTCCATCTCGATGGCCTGTTCGAGGATCGCCACAGCGGCGGCCTGGTCGATGATGGCCTTCCGCGTGCGGGCGTGGTGCCCGGTTTCGGCGAGCTGCTTGGCGGCACTGGCCGTGCTGAGCCGCTCGTCGATCAGCCTCACATCCATGCCCAGGGCCTGGGCGATGCTGGCGCCCACGTCGAGCATCGTGGTGGCGGCAATGCCGCGTCGTCCGCGCAGGTCTATCGGCATGCCCAGCACGATTTCCAGCGGCTCGTACTCGGCGGCGATCTCCTTGAGCCTGGGCAGCGCACCGGAGTTGTTCGGCACCGTCTCCACCGGATAGGCCAGCAGTCCCTCACGATCGCAGGCGGCCACGCCGATACGGGCCTTGCCCCAGTCGACGCAGATCCGCACCCCCACCCGCCAGCCCGTGGGCCCGAGGTCATCGGGGAGCTCAGGACCACCGGGGGCTTCAGCCACGAGCGCGCCCGAGGTCATTCTTGACGGCCTGCAGAGCCTGGGCTGCTTTGGACGCATCCGATCCACCGCCCTGCGCCAGATCGTCCTTGCCTCCGCCACGCCCACCGAGCTCGGCTGCGCCCAGACGGACGAGTTCTCCTGCCCGAAGTCCTTTGTCACGTGCCTGCTTGGTGGTCGCGATGACCAATGCAGGCTTAGCCGCGGATCCGCCGACCAGAGCGACCACACCTGTGCGGCCCTCGAGTTTGTCGCGAATCTGGCCGGCCAGGGTGCGCAGCGAGCCCGCATCCGTGCCGTCGAGGCTGCGCCCGGCGAACAGCACCTGGTTCACGTCGACCGCTGCGTCGGCGATCTGGCCCGCCTGGGCCAGCAGCTGGCCGGTCTTCAGCGCGGCGATGCGCTTCTCGGCATCCTTCAGCTCTGCCACCAGGGAAGAGACCCGTTCGGTGAGCTGCTCTGGCTGCACCTTGAGCATGCCGGTGAGCTCATTCACCAGGGCCCGCTCCCCCGCCATGTGTGCAAAGGCATCGGTGCTGACCAGCGCCTCGACACGGCGGGTGCCCGCACCCACAGACTGCTCGGACAGCAGCGTCACCATGCCGATCTGGGAGGCACGCTCAACGTGGGTGCCGCCACACAGCTCACGGCTCCACGGACCGCCCATCTCGACGACGCGGACGATCTCGGGATACTTCTCCCCGAACATCGCCATCGCGCCCATCTTCTTGGCCTCGGCCAGTGGCATCTGGGAGGCGCTCACCGCGAGGTCGTCACGCACGGCGACATTGCAGCGAGCCTCGATCTCTGCCTTGAGCTCGGGTGAGAGTCCCTTGGCGGAGCTGAAGTCGAAGCGCAGGTAGCCGGGTTTGTTGTACGAGCCGGCCTGGGTGGCGGTGGGCCCGACGAGCTCGCGCAGCGCAGCATGCAGAACATGCGTGGCGGAGTGCGCCTGACAGGCACCCTGACGGTTGGCGGCGTCCACAACGGCCTCAACCGATTCTCCGACGGCAATCTCGCCACTGCCCTTGATGGTGTGCACGATCAGGCCCGGCACCGGGCGCTGCACATCGAGCACGTCGAAGTTTCCGCTGGGTGCGGAGATGATGCCCGCATCGGCGTCCTGGCCGCCCATCTCGGCGTAGAAGGGCGTCTCATCGAGGATGACCTCGGCGGTCTGGCCCGGCTCCACGCGGTCGACGCTGTGGCCGTCCACGATGAGCCCTCGCACGGTGGTGGGGATGTCGAGGTCGGTGTACCCGACGAAGGGGATCTCGCCCATTTCTCGGAGGGCCTTGTAGGCAGTGGTGGCCTGCCCACCGGTCTTCTTGGCCTTGGCATCTGCCTTGGCCCGGGCGCGCTGGGCGTCCATCAGGGAGCGGAAGGCAGCCTCGTCGACGCTCAGCCCCTGCTCGTCGGCCATCTCCAGCGTCAGGTCGATCGGGAAGCCATAGGTGTCGTGCAGCTGGAAGGCCTTGTCACCGCCGAGCACCGTGCCGCCCTGTGCTCGGGTCTGCGCCACGGCCATGTCGAACAGCTGGATGCCGGAGTTGAGAGTGCGTGCGAAGTTCGCCTCTTCGGTTTCGGCGGAGTCCTTGATCCTGTCCCACTGGGTGTCAATGTCGGGGTAGGTGGTGTGCATGCACTCCCGGCTCACCCCGAGCAGTTCGACCAGGCAGGGGTCGTGCACGCCGAGCAGCCTCATGGACCGGATGGAGCGCCGCATCAGCCGGCGCAGCACATAGCCGCGCGCCTCATTGCTGGGCGTCACGCCGTCGGTCATGAGCATGAGGGAGGAGCGGATGTGGTCGCCCACCACGCGCAGCCGCACGTCGTCGGTGTGGTCGGCGCCGTAGCGTCGCCCGGCGAGCTCGGAGGCGCGGGCGATGACGGGAAAGACCTCATCGGTCTCGTACATGTTGTCCACGCCTTGCAGCAGATAGGCGATCCGCTCCAGGCCGGCGCCCGTGTCGATGTTGCGCATCTTCATCGGCCCGACGATGTCGAAGTCGTCCTTGGCCCGCACGGTGCCGAGTTCCTCGGTCTCGAAGACCAGATTCCAGATCTCCAGGAAACGGTCCTCGTCGACGACCGGACCGCCGTCTGGACCGTACTGCGGGCCACGGTCGATGTAGATCTCCGAGCAGGGGCCGCCGGGGCCGGGGACGCCCATGTGCCAGTAGTTGTCCTTCAGCGAGCGGCCCTGGATGTGCTCGGGGGGCACGCCCACCTTCAGCCATGTTTCTCTGGCCTCGACATCGCCCTCTGGGTAGTCGGGGTGGTAGCCCGGCCCGAGGACGGTGACCCACACCTTGTCGGGGTCGAATCCGAAACCGCCCTTGGGCTGCTCGGTGGTGACCAGCTCCCAGGCCCAGGTGATGGCCTCTGTCTTGAAGTAGTCGCCGAAGCTGAAATTTCCCAGCATCTGGAAGAAGGTACCATGCCGGGTGGTCTTGCCCACCTCTTCGATGTCAAGGGTGCGCACGCACTTCTGGATGCTGGTGGCGCGCTTCCACGGCGAGACCTGCTCGCCCATCAGATAGGGCTTGAAGGGCACCATGCCAGCATTGACGAACAGCAGCGTGGGATCGTTGTACAGCAGCGAGGCACTGGGCACTGCGGTGTGCCCTCTGGACACGAAGAAGTCTTGGTAGCGTCGGCCGATTTCGGCTGCTTTCATGTGTCGTGATCTCCCGCTGATGCCATCTGCGCCCTGCGCGCAAACCGGTTCCCAAGACTAGCGCGAGAGCTAGAGTTCCCAGACGAAACCCAATTCGCACCTTGTCATCGCCGCATCGGGAGCGGTATCGCAGCATGCGACCTGGCAGCGACGCGAGAGTACGGGAGTAAAGGCAAGCCAACCAGGAGCTCATCATGGTCGAGAGCGAGAAGACCAGTGGCAAGTCGTCGGTCAATGCAGATGAGGCCACCGATCAGGGCAATGTCTTCACGGCGGAGCCGCCTGCGACGAAGCTGCAGCGGATGAAGGCCTTCGTGCAGCGGATCGGCAAGGATCGGATCACCGATCAGGCCGCCGCGCTCACCTACTACACGGTGTTCTCCGCGTTCCCGATGCTCATCGCGCTCATCTCGGTGCTGAAACTGGTGGGCCAGGACGGCCGTGTCCAACCGATCATGGATCAGTTCATCGCGAAATCGGTGCCGGACCAGGCGATGGCGACCACTCTCACCGAGGTGGTCCAGGGCTTCCTTGATTCCGGTGGTGCCGGTCTCGGTCTGGTCATCGGCATTCTGCTGGCCCTGTGGTCCGCCTCGGGCTATGTCGGCGCCTTCGCCAGGGCCGCCAACAGCCTGCACGATGTCGAGGAGAGCAGGGGTTTCGTCAAGCTGAAGGCCCAGCAGCTGGCCCTCACGGCGATGATGGTGGTATTCATGATCGTCATGGTCGTGGCATTCAGCGCAGGGCCGCTGGTCCGCTGGCTCGCCAACATGCTGGCGCTGGGCCAAGCCGCAGAGAGCTTCGGCGCCATCTGGACCTGGCTGCGCTGGCCAGTCATCTTCGTCCTGATGATCATCATGGTCTCGGCGCTGTTCCGGTTCGCCCCGGACAACATTGGCAGGAAGGTGCCCTTGATCAGCAGGGGTTCGGTGACGGCGATCATCGTCTCGCTGCTCGCGGTGGTCGGCTTCAACTTCTATGTGTCGATGTTCGGCAACTACCAGAAGACCTATGGCGCGCTGGCCGGTGTCATCATCGCCCTGCTGCTCATCTGGATCGTCTCGACGGTGCTGCTCGTCGGTGTGCTCATCGACGATGAACGCACCAAGGCCTTGCCGGGAGGCGGCCAGACCGACACCAAGCTCGGTTGAGCGCACCGACGCTCTCAACCGACCTTGTCGCATGGGTGAGCCGACAATTTCAGTGACCGACCAGGGCTGCATTCCCCGCACCCGCCGCGGCAATGGTCTGCTGGACGTAGTCGATGGAAATCTGCAGTTGTGCGCTCTCCCAGTCATCCAGCGTGACAGGGATGCGGCGCTCCAGCCCACCACGCCCGATCACCGAGGGCATGGACAGCGCCACATCGCCGTCGTGACCGTATTCGCCGTGCAGCGTGGAGCTGGCCGGCCAGATCGCCTGCTCATCGAGCACCACGGCACGGGCCAGCAGCACTGCGGATTGCGCGACACCGGCATTGGTCCAGCCCTTGGCGTTGAGCAGGTCGAATGCCGCCTTGACCACCTGGCGGCGCACCTGCTCGGGTGTGATGGGCGCGAAATCCGGGAACGCGCTGGGCAGCTCGTCCCAACGCAGGCCGCCGATGCTGACCCTGCTGAGCACCGGGAATGCCGTGGCGCCGTGCTCGCCCATCATGTAGCCGCTGACGCTGCTCGGGCTGATACCCAGCCGGGCGGCGATGGCCTGGCGCAGCCTGGCGGAATCAAGCATGGTGCCAGTGCCGAGGACCCTGCCGCTGGGATAGCCGAATTCGTTCTCGGCGATGTAGACCATGGTGTCCAGCGGGTTGGTGATGAGGATGACGATCGCGTCGTGGGTGTGCGAAGCGATATCGGCCATCACCTGCCTGATCACCCGTGAGCTCACGTCGGTCAGCAGGGTGCGATCGGGTTCGGCATCGGGATGCTCGGGATCCTTGACGATGCTCTGGCCGGCGGCGCAGATGATGATGTCCGCGTCGGTGTAGTCCCCGGGTGTGCCCGGATGCACGTCGACGCTGGTGAGCGAGGGCAGCGCGGTGGCGTGCAGCTGGTCCATCGCCTCGCCGCGCGCCACGCCATCGTCAGCGTCGATGACGGCGATTTCTGCGAACAGGCCGGCTTTCATGGCATCTGCCAGCACATAGGAACCGACGTGGCCGGCTCCGGTGACGACCAACTTGGTGGGTTTCATGGGCTTCCTTCCGATCCTTTCCGAGCCGATGACCGGTGATCTCGAATCCGCCGCGGCATGGCCCCGATAGCTGATCATCAGTGGCGCGCTGCGGGTTGGCGATGCGCGTCCTCATGCGCTCTTGTTCCACCGGGTGCACCGATGGATCGATTGACCTCACGACGCACTCACTCGGATCCAGTCTCCACTCGAATTCGGAACTCATTCGGGCTCAGCCAGGATACGGCGGATCAATTCCAGCCGCTCGGCGACCGTGGCTTCGTTGCCGTGCTCGCTGGGTTGGTAGTAGCGGGTGCCCACCAGATCATCGGGCAGGTATTGCTGCGGGGCCACCCCGTGCGGCCAGTCGTGGGCGTAGCGGTAGCCCACGCCGTGGCCCAGATCGGCGGCGCTGGCGTAGTGGGCGTCCCTGAGGTGGGCTGGCACCGTGCTGCCCTTGCCCGCCGCCACATCTTTCTGGGCACTGTTGATGGCAGCGATGACGGCATTGGACTTGGGGGCGGTGGCCGCGGCGATGGTGGCGTGGGCCAGGTTGATGCGGGCCTCGGGCATGCCGATCAGCTGCACGGCCTGGGCGGCTGCCACGGCGGTCTGCAGCACCGAGGGTGCTGCCATGCCGATGTCTTCGCTGGCCAGCACGATGAGGCGGCGCGCGATGAAGCGGGGATCCTCCCCTGCCTCGATCATCCGGGCAAGGTAGTGCAGCGCGGCGTCCACATCAGAACCGCGCACCGACTTGATGAATGCGCTGATCACGTCGTAGTGCTGGTCACCCTGCCGGTCGTAGCGCACCGCCGCCCGGTCCACCGCCCGGGCCACATCCTCGGGCCGGATCGATGAGCCGCCGGCTGCGCTGGCTCCCGCAGCGGCCTCCTCCAGATAGCTCAGCGCCCGCCGGGCGTCACCTGCTGCCAGCCGCACCAAGTCCTCGCGTGCCTCGGATTCCAGCTCGTATTCGCTGCCCCCGGGCGTGCGCAGGCCGCGTTCGTCGTGCAGCGCGCGGCCGATGAGCTCGCCGATGTCCTCGTCGCTGAGCGATTTCAGGGTGAGCAGCAGGGAGCGGGAGAGCAGTGGCGAGATCACGGAGAAGGAGGGATTCTCGGTGGTGGCGGCGATGAGCGTGATCAGGCGGTTCTCCACGGCGGGCAGCAGCACATCCTGCTGGGCCTTGGAGAAGCGGTGCACCTCGTCGATGAACAGCACGGTGGGACGTCCATGGGCCAATTCGCGCCGTGCCATGTCGAGTTCGCGGCGGACATCCTTCACGCCTGCGGTGACGGCCGACAGTTCGACGAACCGACGGTTGGTGGCGTGCGAGACGACCGATGCGATGGTGGTCTTGCCGACTCCGGGCGGGCCCCACAGGAAAACGCTCATCGCCGTGCTGCCCTCGGCCAGCCGTCTCAGTGGCGAACCGGGGCCGAGAAGGTGCTTCTGGCCGACGATCTCGTCCAGGGCGCGCGGACGCATGCGCACTGCCAGGGGTGCCATGCCAGCGGGGACGCCGCCGAGTGAGCCGCCGGTCCCGGCCGGCTCTGGCTCCTCGTCGAGATTGCCGAACAGGTCCTCAGCCACCATGGCAGCCTAGCGCCGGAGGCTGACAGGACCCGCGAGCCGGCGCACCGAGCAGGGTCAGCCGAGCAGTTTGGTCTCCAGCGCCTGCTGGTCGTCCGCGGTCCATCCGGCACGGTCCAGATAATCATTCATCGAGCCGTAGTGGTCGTCCACAAGGGCGAACAGGCCCTGCATCGCCTCGGCCGGGGTGGACTGGCCGTGCACGGTGAGGTTGTCGTTGCGGTGCACGCTTCCCGCGTCTGCGATGCGGCAGCCAAGACGGTCGATGATCTTGAGGACCCGCAGGTTGCTGGCCTCGTAGTCGGCGACGATGGTCTCCCGGTCGACGCCCACCGCACTGAGCACCACCGCGATGACCGTGCCTGTGCGATCCTTGCCAGCGGCGCAGTTCACCAGCGTGGCGCCTTGCGCCGTGGCGATGGTGCGCATCGCGGAGGTGACGCTGTCGGGGCGCCCGGACAGATAGTGCATGTAGTGGATGGACAGCGCCTGCGCCCGGGGCACCGGCGTGCCGACCGTGTGCAGATTCTTGTCCTTCATCCATGGCGGAATGGTCTGGCCGGGCACCTCTTTGGGGTAGAGCGAGAAGTCATGGAAGCTCACCCCAGGGTCGTCCGACAGCGGCCCCTGCCCCGTCTCGTGGATCTCCATGTCGGTACGCAGGTCGACGACATCGGTGAGCCCGTATTCGTCGCGCAGGATGACGGTCGAGCCGGGCGTCAGGTCCGACAGATTGTCGCTTCGCAGCAGGGTGCGCGGCGCGATCGTGCGGCCACCCGCCGCGGGCAGTCCGCAGAGACCGCGCAGGTTGCAGACGCCCTCGAGATCGATCCAGTGGGGGGTGTACGGCTCCGCATACATGGCGCCAGCCTACGGAATCTGCCAGCAGGCCCCAAGCCGCACTCGCGTCGCGGACACAGCTCTGGTCACCTGACGACTCCTGGAGCAGGGCCGGGCACCATCCCACCAGCACTTTCACCCCACATCCGCGCCGGTGTGCGCCGATGTGCAGATGGACTGCGATCCTGACCGGTACACGGCACAGCCAGCATCGCAGTCCATCTCGGCGAAAGCCTGGGGAATGACTCGGCTTGCTCCTCAGTTCTTGGCCGGGACGCTGTCCTTGGAGGAGCCGGACTTCGAGTTCTTGGCTTCGCCGTCCTTCTTCTTGGGTGCGGGCTTGAAGTCCACACCGGCCTCGCGGCGCTGCGCCTTGGTTATGGGGGCAGGTGCCGAGGTGAGCGGGTCGAAGCCGTTGCCGGTCTTCGGGAAGGCGATGACATCTCGGATCGAGTCGAAACCACCGAGCAGCATGACGAGCCGGTCCCAGCCGAAGGCGATGCCGCCGTGCGGCGGGGCGCCGAATTTGAAGGCGTCGAGCAGGAAGCCGAACTTGCGCTGGGCTTCCTCGGGGCCGATGCCCATCACATTGAAGACGCGCTCCTGGATGTCACGGCGGTGGATACGGATGGACCCGCCGCCCACCTCGTTGCCATTGCAGACGAAGTCGTAGGCGTACGCCAGCGCCGAACCCGGGTCGGTGTCGAAGGTGTCCATGCAGTCCGGCTTCGGCGAGGTGAAGGCGTGGTGCACGGCGGTCCAGGCGCCTGCTCCGACGGCCACGTCACCCTCGGCGACAGCCTCGCTGGTGGGCTTGAACAGCGGAGCGTCCACCACCCAGCAGAAGGCCCAGCCCTTGGGGTCGTACAGATTGCAGCGACGCCCGATCTCCAGACGTGCTGCGCCGAGCAGCTCCTGAGATGCGGTGCGGGCACCGGCGGCGAAGAAGATCGCATCTCCCGGCTTCGCCCCGACCAGCTCGGCGATTCCGGCGCGCTCGGTGTCGGAGATGTTCTTGGCGACCGGCCCGGCAGGTGTGCCGTCCTCGCCGAGGGTGATGTAGGCCAGACCCTTCGCACCGCGCTGCTTGGCCCATTCCTGCCAGGCGTCGAACTGGCGGCGCGGCAGGGACGCCCCGCCGGGCATGACGACGGCCCCGACATAGGGATTCTGGAAGACCCGGAAGGGGGTGTTGGCGAAGAACTCTGTGACCTCGGTGATCTGCAGTTCGAAGCGCAGATCGGGCTTGTCGGAGCCGTAGTGGTCCATGGCGTCCTGCCAGCTGATGCGTGGCAGAGGAAGCGGCAGGTCGACGCCGATGAGCTTCCAGCAGGCCGACATCAGTTCCTCGCCGAGTGCGATGACATCATCCTGGTCGACGAAGCTCATCTCCACATCGAGCTGGGTGAACTCGGGCTGGCGATCGGCGCGGAAGTCCTCGTCGCGGTAGCAGCGGGCGATCTGGTAGTAGCGCTCCATGCCGGCCACCATGAGCAACTGCTTGAACAGCTGGGGGCTCTGCGGAAGGGCGTACCAGCTGCCCGGCGACAGCCGGGCCGGTACCAGGAAGTCACGGGCACCTTCTGGCGTCGACCGGGTCAGCGTCGGGGTTTCGATCTCGACGAAGTTGTGTGCGTCCAGCACCTTGCGGGCTGCGGTGCTCACCTTGGACCGCAGCACCAGGGCATTGTGCATCCGGGGACGGCGCAGGTCGAGGTAGCGGTACTTCAGCCGGGCATCCTCACCGACCGTGGTGTGCTCGTCCACCGGGAAGGGCAGCGGGGCAGCGCGGTTGAGCACGTCCAACTCGCTGATGTTGACCTCGATCTCACCGGTCGCCATGTCAGGGTTCGCGTTGCCCTCCGGGCGCGGCTCGACCACTCCGGTCACGGCGATGCAGAACTCATTGCGCAGATCGTGGGCGCCGGAGGAGGCAAGCACCTCGTCGCGGATCACCACTTGTGCGATGCCGCTGGCATCCCGCAGATCGATGAAGGCAACTCCACCATGATCTCGGCGGTGGGCCACCCATCCCGCCAGGGTCACAGTCTTGCCTTCGTCGGACGCCCGCAGCGTTCCGGCTTCGTGGGTTCGGATCACAGTGCTATTCCCTTCTTGTCCGGGCATCGACAGTGCTCGGACCGAAGGTCATTGTTTCACGGACTGCGTCAAAGCCTGGTTCGGGAACCAGCTCTCGATCTGCTGCACGATGGCATCGTTGCCGGTGGCACGGGCATGGTGGCTGAGAATCCATTGTGTGATCGAACCATCGGCGCAGGCATCGAGTTTGGCCTGGGCGGCCGGCGGATCGCGCAGAATCTGCTCCAGCATCTCGGCCGCTTCGCGCTCCGAGTCATAGAGATAGGGGTACTCGGGCGGAAGAAGTGCTGTGGCCCAGGGGGCTTTCGGCAGCACGCCGACGGCCCCTGCGAGCAGGGCCTCCAAGTATTCAAGGCCGTAGGCCTCCTGCTGGGAGGTGGACAGGAACGCGGTCACATGGGCCAGCGACTCCCAGTAAGTGTCTCGTTCTGCCGACAGCGGGCCCACCTTCGCCCAGCGCGGCGAGGACATCTTCACCGCCTGCAGGGTGACCAGGTCGCGCGGCCCCAGGTGCGCCTCCATCTGCAGCGGCACGTTCGCGGCCACCCTGCTCATGATCGACATGAAGACCTTTGGCTGCTTGTCAGCACTGACATGGATGGTCGGGTACAGCACCACCGGCAGCTCTGCCGGTTTGCGCGGTTGCAGCAGGTCGTCCCGGATGCCGGGCTGGAACCAGGCGATCTTGGCCTCGTTGGCCAGGGGGGCTATGGCCCAGCGGTGCGCCACCTCTGCCACCTCGGTGGCCGTTCTCTCTCCCGAACACAGGGTGGGGAAGAGCGCATAGCTCAGGCCCATGGCAGCGAAATTGACTCGGTGGTGATAGTGCCGCGGGGGCAGCCACTGCAGGTTCATGATCAATGGCTCGGCACCTCGACGGTGCAGCGTCTGGAAGACCCCCACCGAATCCATCACGTCGAGATTGATGACGAGATCGTTCTCGGCGTCCAGGTCGACCAGACGTTTGATCTCCACATCGGTGCAGTGTTCCTGCTCGAAGCCGACGAGGCAGGCTCCGGGGAAGATCTTGAGCAGCCGCTCGACGATGGCACCCGCTCCGCCATGGATAGCCAAAGTCCCGTTGTCGTCGACGAGCGGCTCGTCCACGAGCGCCCCGTACTTGATGGCAATTGTCATGTGAACTCCGTTGTCCCCGGCGCCTGCGAACCAACTCCGCAGGCGTCTGTTGGGGCCACAATATCGAGCACATCACAGCTTGTCAGCCGGGACGAGACCGTCCGCGTCAGGTGAGCGGAAGCCCTGCCTTCTCCAGATAGGCGTGCCATCCGCCCTGGTCGCTGATGTCCTTGACACCCGGAAGCGACAGGGCCTCGTCGCGCATCCGCATGCAGAGGCTGGCAGACCCATCGGCCATTTCGATGAGACACAATTCCAATTCACTGGGCTCGTCTGGCAGCTGGACGTCCCTGAGGAGCTCGTAGGTCATTTCATAGAGCTCACCGGGCACGGCGAAACCGCCGTCACCGACGTAGTAGAGACCCGGGAATTCGTCGCGAACAGAGTAGAACCGATATTTGGGCGCAGTCTGCGTCTTTGCAACCAGAACCGCCCCGCTGTCCAGCAAAATCTGATTCATCGAGCCGCCGGTGGTGGCTTGCCCGTCGACGAACATCCTCAGCTTCACTACGTCTTCCTTCACTTCGCGTGTTGTCGCAGCTCCGATTTCGACGCAATTGCACACAGGTTCGTGCAATCCCCACCGGGCCGACCGGCAAAGCTACCACCACGGGCGCGCGCTCGGCCAACGCAGGTGAGAACACGTTGAACACGCCCAGATCTGTCGGCGGCGTTCAGTCCGGGCCCGTCCATGGATCACGTCGTGTCGCACTTGCATGCGGGACCGAGTCGAGCCGTTCGGGGAGACGCCCGAAGAAGCGGCATTGCCCGCGCACCGAACCCGCCCTACTGTCGAGACGCAATTGCGCGGAGGAGGATTGATCACGCCCAGTCAGCCGGACCAGCTCGCATGGATGGGGCATCGCAAGGGATCCAGGGAGTACCGGCGCATCCTTGTGGCCCTGTTGGGTGCTGGCATCGCCACCTTCGCGCAGCTCTACTCGCCGCAGGGAATTCTTCCCCGGCTCGCCACAGATCTGCGCATCAATGCTTCTCAGTCGAGCCTAGTTGTCTCGGCGGCCACCTTCGGCCTGGCGCTGGCAGCGCTGCCCTGGTCGCTGGTGGCCGACCGGATCGGGCGGATCCGCGCGATGCGGATCGCACTGGTCGCCGCCACTGTCTTCGGGCTGATCATGCCCTGGAGCCAGTCGTTCGGTTTTCTCATGGTCATCCGTGTCCTGGAGGGTGCGGCCCTCGGCGGCATTCCCGGCGTCGCGGTCACCTATCTCAGCGAAGAGATCCATATGGCCCATGCAGCCGTGGCAGCCGGCACCTATGTTTCCGGAACTTCACTCGGCGGACTGCTCGGCAGGCTGGTCGCTGCGCCCATCGCCGATGAATTCAATTGGCGGATCGGCACCTTCACGGTCGCGATCATCGCGGCGATCGCGACATCGGTGTTCTTCTTCATCACTCCGCCGCCGCGGGGTTTCACGCCGCGCCCGGTGTCAGTGGGACAGGTGGCGCACGCCATTGGCGGCCACATGCGAAATCCCGGGCTGCTCGTGTTGTACGGCCAGGGATTTCTGCTGATGGGAGGTTTTGTCGCCACCTACAACTACTTGGCATTCCGTCTGGAAAGGGCCCCTTTCCACATGCCTGTAGGGCTCACCAGTCTGCTCTTCTTGGCATATCTGGCCGGAACGGTGACTTCCCGAGTTGCCGGCGACTTGGCAAGCAGGTGGGGACGAGGTCCTGTACTGCTCGGCTCCACCGGGCTGATGATCATCGGAATACTGGTGACATTGTCGATGTCACTTCCGGTGATCATCATCGGCCTGGTGATCTTCACCGCCGGTTTCTTCGGGGCGCATTCCATCGCCTCGGGATGGGCAGGGGCGAGGGCAACCCGCAACCGCTCCCAATCGGCGTCGTTGTACAACTCCTGGTACTACATCGGCTCCAGCCTGTTCGGCTTTCTCGGTGGCATTGCCTGGTTGCATCTCGGCTGGCCGGGGCTGGTGACCATGGTCGCGGGCCTGGCCGTGTTCGCAGGAATCTGGGCGCTCACGACCTGTCTGCCGGACAGGCACCAGGAGCAGCACTGATCTCCGGTCCATCAGGATGGTTCGGGTGGGTCGGCTGACGCCGTGCAACCGGTGTCATGACCGAAACCGCACGGTTTGCGCCTGAAGCCCCAGCCCTATCGGGCGGTGAACGCTCTGAGCAGTTTCAGTCCACGGGTCACCGTCCGTGTCCAGGGCTGGGCCGGGGAACCAGTAGGAAGACCGAGATTGTGCAGCCGTTGCTGGGCGATGGTCTGTGCCTCGGTGTACTTGAGGATGCCGTCCGAGCCGTGCCGGCGTCCCAGGCCGGAGTCCCCCACGCCACCCATCGGCGCATCGATGCTGCCCCAGGTGGCTGCGAAGGCCTCGTTCACGTTGACCGAACCGGCGTGGACGCGCGCGGCGACTGCCCGGGCGCGCATGCCGTTGCGTCCCCACACGCTGGCGTTGAGACCGTACGGCGAATCATTGGCCATCTCGATGGCGCCCTCGACGTCCTTGTAGGGGTACACCGAAACAACCGGGCCGAAGGTCTCATGGCTGCACAGCGTCATGTCCGGCGTGACGCCGGTGAGAATGGTCGGTTCGTAGAACAACGGACCGAGGTCGGGGCGCGCCGCGCCCCCCCCCCCCCCCCCCCCCCCCCCCGCCACCCCCGGCTAGCCAAGTTCGGGAACCCGCGTCACGTGGGACGGCGGGGGGAGGGGGA
>NZ_JBDNTB010000007.1:0-63182 GCF_047719395.1 Propionibacterium sp. | reverse complement strand
GCCAGCGGGCCGACCCTGGGGAGGAACCGGTGCTCGTACCACTCCCGGCCCTTCGTCCGCTCCCCGAGACGACGGCTCGCCCATCCGGCCAGCAGTGGCACGCCGAGGAAGACCAGCACGGATCCGGCGATCTGCGGAAAGGAGAAGTCGGCCGATGCCGCGGGCAGCCCCAGCCAGGCGGGCAGGACCTGGAGGTAGAACCAGCCGAGGGCGGCGAAGGCGAGGATCTGGAAGAGAGCGTTGAGGGCGACGAGCACGGCGGCCGCCTCCCGATCGCCACAGGCGAGATCGTTCCAGATGAGCACCATGGCGATGCAGCGGGCCAGACCGACGATGATGATGCCGGTGCGGTACTCGGGCAGGTCGGGCAGCAGCAGCCAGGCCAGCGTGAACATGAGCGCCGGACCGATCAGCCAGTTCAGCACGAGCGAGGCGACCAGTAGGGTGCGGTCGTGGGTGACGCGGCCGAGCTCGCTGTAGCGCACCTTCGCCAGCGGCGGGTACATCATGAGCAGCAGGCCCAGGGCGATCGGCAGGCTCGTGGAGCCCAGTCTCACCGAGTCGATGACGCCCGCCAGACCGGGCCACATCCGCCCGAGGGTGACGCCGACGACCATCGCCGCGAGAATCCACGCCGGCAGCAGCCTGTCGGCGGTACCCAGGCGCGTGGCGGCCTGCGGCCGCGTTCCAGTCGTGATGCTCACCGTGTGGCCTCGGCGGCGGGCTTGGTGGCCTTGATGATGGCTCCGTGCATGCCTGGGACGACCTTGTGGGTGAACTCGACGCTCGTGTCGACGAACCCGGCCCGGGCCAGACCGTCCAGGTACTCGCCGCGGGAGAGTGCCCCGGCGATGCATCCCACGTACGAGCCACGCTCGGCCCGCTCGGCCGGTGTCACGCCGTCCTCGGCCACCACATCGGAGATGCCGATGCGTCCGCCCGGGGTGAGCACGCGGAACATCTCGCTCAACACCTTGGGCTTGTCGGCGGATAGGTTGATGACGCAGTTGGAGATCACCACGTCGACCGAGGCGTCGGGCAGCGGCACGTCCTCGATCGTCCCCTTGAGGAACTCGACATTGTCCGCGCCAGCTTTCGCCGCGTTGTCACGAGCCAGGGCGAGCATCTCGTCGGTCATGTCCACGCCGTAGGCGAATCCGGCGGGGCCGACTCTGCGGGCGGACAGCAACACGTCGATGCCCCCGCCGGAACCTAGGTCGAGGACCCGCTGGCCGGGGTGCAGATCGGCCACGGCCGTGGGGTTGCCACATCCCAGGCTCGCCGCCAAAGCCCCGGCCGGCACGCCGGCAACGTCTACGGATGAATACAAGCTGAGGCCGAAACGCTCGTCCACATCGGTCCCGACGTCGGCGGTAGGGGCACAGCAGGAACCACCCGCGCAGCAGTCCCTGGTATGTGACGGCAGCTCCTGTTCGCTCGTCTCGACGGCGCGAGCCGCCTGCGCATACCGATCTCTCACCTGCGTGCGTATCAGTTCGGTCTCGTGCACCGCACCCTCCTCGCATAGACGGTCATCTATAGGACTCATTTGTACTCAACGTATAGACGTTTGTCAATGTGGGTGGGAGACTGGAGAGCATGACCACCACGCTGCCGGACCCCGCGAATGACCAGCAGGCCCCCTGCTGCACGCCCGTGACGGCGGTGGCATCTCGCCCGGCCGGGAGTCGCGACCTCGCGCGCAAGCTGAAGGCGCTGTCGGACCCCACCCGTCTGCAACTTCTGCAACTCGTCGCTGCGCATCCGGGGGGAAGGGCTTGCGTCTGCGACCTCACCGAGCCGCTCGGCGTGACCCAGCCCACCGTTTCCCACCACATGAAGCTCCTGGCCGAATCAGGTTTCGTCACCCGGGAACAGCAGGGGAAATGGGCCTATTACACCATCATGCCCGAAGCTCTCAGTGATCTTGGGCACCATCTCGACGCCCTGAGCCGTCCGCGCGGGTGATTCCCACCACAGGCTCGCATCCTGGCCTGGCATCGGCGCACTGGAGTGGCCCCAGGTGAATCAGCTGCCCGTCGGGGACGGGCATCGCAAATCGTCATCACTGCCATCGAACCGATGGCTGGACACAACTACACGCGCACGGGGTATTCCGGATGCGGCACCTCGGGCTGGACCGTCTTGTTGACGAAGATGTCGTACCAGAGCATGAACACCAGAACGGTCCAGATCCGCCGCGAGTGGTCGGCCACGCCTTTGCGGTGGTCGTCCAGCAGCTTCATGACGGCGGCGGGGTCGATGAATTCCTCGGTGCCGGCATTGTTGATGATGTCACGGGCCCATGCATAGGACTCGCCGCGCAGGTACACGCGGATGGGCACCGGGAAACCGAGCTTGCGGCGGTGCAGCACGTGCGCCGGGACGACCTTCTCGAGGGCCTTGCGCAGTGCGTACTTCGTGGTGCCCTCGGCCAGCTTCTCGTTGAGTGGGATCTGGCGGGCCACCTCGAAGACCTCCTTGTCGAGGAAGGGCACCCGAAGTTCCAGCGAATTGGCCATCGTCATCTTGTCGGCCTTCACCAGGATGTCGCCGCGCAGCCAGGTGAACAGGTCGATGTGCTGCATCCGCTGTACCGGGTCCCAGGCCTTCGACAGGTCGTAGAGCGGTCCGGTGACATCGCGGAAGGTGACCTGTGGGTCGTATGTCTTCAGCAGGCCGGGCAGCTGCTCCTCGCGGAAGATTCGGGCGTTTCCGTAGTAGCGGTCCTCCAGGTCGATCGAGCCGCGACGCAGCAGGTCCTTGCCGCGCATACCGTCGGGCAGCGCACGGCCCACCGCCGCCAAACCGCGACGCACAGGGGCGGGCAGCTTGGCCAGCGGCTCGAGACTCAGCGGCTCGTGGTAGATCGTGTAGCCACCGAACAGCTCGTCGGCGCCCTCGCCCGAGAGCACCACCTTCACATGTTTGCGGGCCTCGTTCGCCACGAAGTACAGCGGCACCAGCGCGGGGTCGGCCACCGGATCGTCCAGATACCAGATGATCAGCGGCAGCGTGGAGGTGAGCTCCTCCTCGGTGACCCAGCGCGTGTGGTGCTCCACCCCGATCGCCGTGGCCGAGTCGTCGGCGACATCCACCTCGGAGTAGCCGTCCACCTTGAAACCGGCGGTGAAGGTGAGCAGATCGGGGTTGTAGCGCTTGGCCAGCGCCGCGATCGCGGTCGAATCGATACCGCCGGACAGGAAGGAGCCGACGGTCACATCGGCGCGCATGTGCTTGGCCACCGAGTCGTCCAGCACCTTGAGGATGCGGTCGTAGAGGGCCTGTTCCTCATCGGGCGTATCCACCGGGAGGGACACGAACTTGGGCCGGAAGTAGCGCTTCTGGGTCAGCTCACCACCGCGGATGGTGAAGGAGCAGCCCGACTCGATCTTGGTGATCTGGGTGTCGATGGTGTCCGGCTCGGGCACGTACTGCAGCACCAGGTAGTGCTGCAGGGCCACCTTGTCGATCACCGGCGTCCCGATGAGGGTGTGCAGGCTCTTGGCCTCCGAGGCGAAGGCGAAGCCGTCCTCTGTGCTGGTCGTGTACAGCGGCTTGATGCCGAACTGGTCGCGGGCGCCGAAGGCCACCTTCTCCTGGGAGTCCCAGATGACGAAGGCGAACATGCCGCGCAGCTGCTCCACCCATTCGGCACCGTGGTAGTGGTAACCGGCGACGATCGCCTCCCCGTCACCCTCGGTGTGGAAGACTGCGCCGTCGTCACGGGCCAGGCCCGCGCGCAGCTCGAGGTAGTTGTAGATCTCGCCGTTGAAGACCATCCAGTAGCGGTCCGGATTCTCCGCCGGGCCCCACTTCAGCGGCTGGCCGGAGTTGTCGATGTCGATGATCGACAGCCGGTTGAAACCGAAGCAGGCCTGCTCGTCATGCCACACATTGGTGTCATCGGGTCCCCTGTGACGGGCCTGCCTCATCCCCTCCGTCACCTGCTCGACGCGCTCCTCGCGGAGAGTGCCGGTGGAGAAGAAGCTCATGAAACCGCACACTTCGGACTCACTTTCTGCCTGGCTCGTGGCCGGCTGCCCGATGATGGGCCGTGGCCAAACTACCCGCCCAGTATGGCCGAAGCGTGTCCCGGCGCAGCGCCTCACATGCCGGGCAGGTGGACATGCACGCGTTCGGGTGCCCGCCGGCGGGGCGCTCCCACACTTGGGGACTGATGTTCGCGCGCCCTGCCGGGCTACCATTTCCCAGTGCACTTCCACGTGATTGGCGTCGATCACGAGTCCGCATCGCTGTCGGTGCTGGCCTCCGTCTCCCAGGACGGCGCGCTGGCCAGCCACATCATGACCCGTGAGCCCGGCGTAGCAGGGGCCATGCTGCTGAGCACCTGCAACCGCTTCGAACTGATCACCGACGCCGCGGACACCGTCACCGGCACCCATCTGCTCGAACTCGTGCGTGCCGAGCTGACGGAATTGGTCGCCGATCCTGAGACTCTCTCGGGTCTGCGGGTGTGGAGCGGCGAGGATGCTGCGCACCACCTGTTCACCGTCGGGGCCGGGCTGAGTTCGGCGGTGGTGGGGGACAAGCAGGTCGCCGGTCAGCTGCGCCGCGCCTACGAGGGTGCATCGGAGCGCGGCCAGTGCACCGCGCGGATGCATCGTCTGCTGCACGCCTGCCTGCGCACTGCCAGAACCGTGGCCTCCCAGACCTCACTCGGCGCGGTCGGGCGGTCTGCTGCCGGCGTCGGCCTGGAACTCGCCACCCGCGAGGTGGGGGATCTGCGGGGTCGTCGGGTGCTGCTGGCCGGCACCGGTTCGTTCGCCCGGGTGGTTGTCGCGGAACTGGTAACCCGCCGGGTCGGCGAGATCATGTGCTGGTCTGCCAGCGGCCGGGCAGATGATTTCGCCCGACATCACAATGTGCGTCCGGTGGGGGCCGATGAGCTCGCAGAATCCCTTGCCGCAGCAGAACTCGTGGTCACCTGCTCGGGCAATGGAGTGGTGCTGGACGCCGAGACGCTGCTCGGGTCACGCCGGGAACTGTCCGGCACCCTGACGCCCAGGCTCCCGGTCGTCGATCTTTCGCTGGGCGGTGATGTGAGCGCCGATGCAGGGCAACTGCCCGGGGTGCTCATGATCAGGCTCGACGAGGTGATCGCAGCGGCCGACGAGGAGCACCACGAGGTGATCGAGGAGGCTCAGCGCGTCGTGGACCAGGGCACCCAGGACTATCTGGCGAAGGAACGCTCCCGCGGCGCCGATCCTCTGGTCGCTGCTCTCTGCGAGCATGTCAATGAACTTCTGGATGCCGAGATCGCCCGTTGCCATGAGAAGGAATCCGAGGAGGTGGCCACCGCAGTGGAACGTTCCCTGCGGCACGCCACCGGGGTGCTGCTGCACACGCCGATGGTGCGGGTGGCGCAGCTGGCGGAGCAGGGACGCCTCGATGTGTGCACCCAGGCGCTCGACACCCTTTTCGGCATCGAGGTGGACAAGCGGTGACCTCCTCGTCCCAGAATGACCCGATGGCCCCCGAGGCTGCCTCCACACCCAGCAATGCACCCACCCTGCGGATCGGTACCCGTGGTTCTGCCCTGGCCCTGGCACAGACCCGGATGGTCGCCGCGATGATCGAACGCACCACCGGCATGAGCTGCGAGCTGGTCACCGTACGCACCGAGGGCGACGACCTGAGCATTCCGCTGTCCGCCCCGCCGCGTCCCGGGGCCTTCGCCGCCAGGCTGCGAGATGTGCTCGCCGAGGGGGCTGTCGACCTGGCCGTGCACTCCTTCAAGGATCTGCCCTTCGCACCGGCCGAGGGGCTGCGCATCGTGGCCGTCCCGCCACGCGCGGCTGCCCGGGACGCCCTGGTGAGTGCCTCAGGGCAAGGTCTGGATGCCCTTCCCCGGGGCGCGACGGTGGGAACGTCGAGCCCCAGGCGGGCTGCGGCGCTGACACGGCGCCGCCCCGATCTGCAGATCGTGCCGATCCGCGGGAATGTCGACACGAGACTGAGGAAGGTGCGCACCGGAGTGGTGGACGCCGCGGTGATCGCCGCAGCCGGCCTCGACCGGCTCGGGCTGGGCGAGCAGATCACCGAACTCATCGACCCCAATGTGCTCGTGCCCGCTCCCGCGCAGGGCGCGCTGGCGGTCGAGATGCGCGCCGACCATCCCCATGCCGATGCGGTGGCAGAGCTCGACGACCCCGGCAGCAGGCTGCGCGTCGTCGCCGAACGCCGTGTGCTCGCGGTGGTTCAGGCCACCTGCACCACCGCCATCGGCGCGTACTGCCAGTTCAGCGGCTCCTCCCTCAACCTCATCGCCGACCTCACCGACCATCTCGACGTGGAACACGCCCACGTAGAACTGTGCGGAGCACTGGGGCGCGACCACCTGTTGTCCGCCAGCATGCTCGGCGAGCAGGCGGCGAAGCGCCTGCTGGGACGCGCATGAGTTCTCCCGTTCTTCAGGGCGCTGCTGTGCCGTCGCGCCCGGTGCTGCTCATCAGGCCGGATGCCAATGAGCGTGATGCGGCCGCACTGGCAGAGTTCGGCATCGCCACCACCATCGATCCCTGGCTCGAGATCAGTACCGTGCCCGACAGCATCCCGGCGCACCGTCTCGCCGGGATGCTGTCGGCAAGCGGGCAGGGCGTGGTGCTCGCCATCACCTCGCCGCGCACCTGGCGGCACTGGGCCGGCATCGTCGGACCGGATGCGCTGAAAAATGTGGCCGAGACCGCCCTCGGCAAGGGCGTGGAGATCTGGTGCACCGGAGCCGGAACCCGCGACAGTCTGCCAGGGGCACTCGGCGAGGCGGCGAAGGCCGTTCCACACGCCAAAGCGCTGGCGCACGCCCTCATCGACAGCCGTCCCGTGGTGATGGGAGGTATCGGCGCCGCCGGTCCTCTCGCGCTGCTGCCCGGCAGCGACATCGCCCGCCCGGTGCTGCCCGATCTGCTGAAGGATGCAGGCTGGCGTGTCCAGCAGGCCGCGGTCTACCGCACCCGTCCGCGCGAAGAACGCCCGCCCAGTGCCGGGCCGCTGGCCGATGGGGCATTCTCCGCTGTGCTGCTGCGCTCACCGAGTGCCGTCGATGCCCTCTGCGGGCAGATCGCGCCCGAACAGTTCCCCCCAGGAACGGCCGTCGTCACCGCAGGGCCTACCACCACAGCCGCTGCCCGTGAACGGGGCTTCAGGGTGGTCGAATGCTCCGGCGCGATGCCGCGCCTGGTCGCCGGCACGGTGGCCGGGACGCTGGGCGTCGCCGCGTCGCCCCACTCCGCTTCGGCCTCCCGCGATGCCCGGGACGAGCCGGCCCTCGACAGGGACAGCGAAGAACTGGCGACGCTGCCTGCCGGCCATCCGCTGCGTACCGGGGTGCTGGAGCACAGCCCGTTCCTGGCCGCCTGCCACGGGGTGCGCACCGAGGTGACACCGGTCTGGTTCATGCGCCAGGCCGGCCGCTCACTGCCCGAGTACCGCGCCGCAAGGGTCGGCAAGGCCATGCTCGACTCCTGCCTCGACCCTGCGCTGGCAAGCGAACTCACCCTTCAGCCGGTGCGCCGCTATCATGTCGACGCGGCCATCTTCTACTCCGACATCATGGTGCCGTTGCGCCTGGCCGGGGTGCAGGTGGACATCGAACCCGGCGTCGGACCGGTGCTCGCGAATCGCGTGAGCACCCTCGCCGATGTCCAGGCGCTGCCGGAACTCGGCGAACAAGCCCTGGAGCCGATCCGCGAAGCTGTGCGTCTCACGGTCGCCGAACTCGCCACGATGCAGCCCCACCCGATCCCGCTCATCGGCTTCGCCGGAGCGCCCTACACGGTGGCGTCCTATCTCGTGGAGGGCCGGCCCGATCGTGCCCACCCCCGAACCCGCGCACTCATGCGAGACGATCCGGCGACCCTCGCTGCGCTGCTGAATTGGGTGGCAGACATCGACATCGCCTTCCTGCGCGCCCAGGTTACGGCCGGAGCCAGCGCAGTGCAGCTGTTCGATTCCTGGGCCGGTGAGCTCGACACGAGCGACTATCTCGTGCACGTGCAACCCGCCTCGGCCACGGTGCTCCGTGCTCTCGGAACACTCGGCGTGCCGCGCATCCACTTCGGCACCGGCACCGCACACCTGCTGCCCGCCATGCGCGATGCCGGCGCCGAGGTGATGGGAGTGGCCGCCGACACCACTCTTGACAAGGCGAATCACCAGCTCGGCGGCACGACACCGCTGCAGGGGAATGTCGACCCGAAGCTGCTGAGCGGCGATCCCCAGCGCCTGGACGAGCACGTCCGCGCGGTGCTCAAGGCAGGCAGGGAGGCGCCGGCCCACATACTCAACCTCGCGCACGGCGTCCCCCCGGACACCGATCCGCAGGTACTTGCACACATCGTCGACCTCGCGCACACCGCGGGGCCGGCTTCGCAGAAAGGACGCTGACCATGCCGCATCCGGCTGGAATCGGTTCCGTCAAGCCCGTGAACTGGGCCTATGACCGTGCCCCCATGATCATCTACTGGGAGCTCACCAATGCCTGCGGGCTGGCCTGCCAGCACTGCCGCGCCACCGCACAACCCGACCCCGACCCGCACGAGCTGAGCACCGACGAGGCCTTGGCGCTGCTCGACGACATCACCGGCTTCGGTGACCCGGCCCCGCACGTCATCATGACCGGCGGCGACCCACTGCGCCGTGCCGATCTGGACCAGCTCATCGTGGAAGCCCAGAAACGCGGCCTCGGCGTCTCGCTGGCACCGGCAGTGACGCCGCTGCTCACCGCGGAGCGGATGGCCGAGATCAAGGCCCTGGACATCCAGGCCATCTCGCTGAGCCTGGACGGCTCCTGCGCCGAGCACCACGACGGCATCCGCCAGGTGCCCGGCACCTTCGACGCCACGCTGCAGGCGCTCGCCGATGCCAACAACGTGGGTATGCCGGTGCAGATCAACACCCTCGTCACCGACACCACGGTGCACGATCTCGACGCCATGTACGAGCTGCTCACCCACTATGACGTGATGCAGTGGAGCCTGTTCTTCCTCATCTCGGTGGGACGCGGCACCCAGCTGAAGGAGATGAGCCCCGAGGAGGCCGAGCGCACGCTCACCAAGTGGAGCCAGCGCGGCCGCGAGGCCCCATTCCGGATCAAGACCACCGAGGCAATGCAGTACCGCCGGATCAACGCCGAGCGCCTGATGGCGGCCGGGAAGACCCGCGAGCAGATCGAGAACTCGCCGGCCTCGCGCGGCTTCGGGATCCGCGACGGCAATGGCATCGTCTTCATCTCATATCTGGGTGATGCGACGCCCTCGGGTTTCCTGCCCATTCCGGTCGGCAATGTCCGCGAGCGCTCGATCGTGGATCTGTACCGCAACACCGAACTGATGCGCGCGTTGCGTGAACCCGAGCATTTCAAGGGACGGTGCGGAGCCTGCGAGTACAACCGCTGGTGCGGCGGCTCACGTTCCCGTGCCGCCGCCTGGACCGGCGACCCGCTGGAAACCGATCCGCTGTGCCCCTACGTGCCGCAGTCGATGCGTGAGCCGAGCATGGCCTGATGTCGGGGGAGGCAACACAGGTCAGCACCGGGGAGAACACCGGTGCAGACGCCGAATCCGTTGCATTCGAGGTTTCCGGGAAGCCGCACCTGGTCGTGGTCGGTGGTGGCATCACCGGGCTGGCTGCCGCCTGGCAGGGTGTTCAGCGCGGCGCGCAGGTCACCCTGTACGAGGCCGACGACCACTTCGGTGGCAAGCTCGTCACCGACCACCGTGACGGCTACCTCATCGAGCGGGGTCCCGATTCCTTCGTCACCTATCGTCCGGCCGCACTGGCTCTCATCGACGAACTCGGCCTCAGCACCGAGGTCATCACCCCTGGCAGCGGCCGGCGGGTGAGCCTGCTGTCGCGCGGCAAGCTGCGCCCGATGCCCTCGGGCATGGGCATGGTGCTGCCCACGCAGATGTGGCCATTCGTCACCACCTCCGTGCTGTCCTGGCCGGACAAATTGCGCGCCGCGCTCGACCTGGTCATTCCCCGGCAGCTCGGCGACGACGATGTGGCGATCGGTGCCTTCTTGCGCGCCCGGCTGGGTGACGGCATCGTGCGGCGCTTCGCCGACCCCATGGTCGGCGGCATCTACGGCGCCGGAATCGACGAGCTGAGCCTCGACGCCGTGCTGCCCGTGCTGAGGCAGAACGAGGACCGGTACCGTTCGCTGATGGTCGCCTCGCTGGCAGGTGGCCGCGCGGCCCGCAGACGTCGTGATGCACAGCACGGCAGAGCTCCGTCGATCTTCTGCACCCTGCGCGGCGGGCTCGGTCAGTTGGTCGACGCGCTCACCGAAGGGCTGGTCCAACGCGGAGCTGGGCTGCACAGCTCAACGCAGGTGACGACCCTCGATGATCAGGGTGTGCGGCTTGCCGACGGCACCAGGGTGCCTGCCGATGCGGTGATCCTGGCCGGTGGAGCACAGTGCTCCGCGCAGTTGCTGCGGGAACCCGTGCCGGCGGCGGCCGACGCCCTCGAGGCGATTCCACTCGCGACCACCACCATCGTCTCCCTGGGCTGGCCCACCGCCGACTTCGACGAAACGCCTGACTCCCAGGGCTGGCTGGAGGCCGATCCCGGCCCCTTCAGCGGGCTCACCGCCAGCTCGGTGAAGTTCGAGGGGCGCGCCCCCGAGAGCCATGTGCTGGTGCGGGTCTTCGTGCCTGACAAACGCGGACCACTGGCCGATGCACCCGATGAGGAGCTGATCGCCGCCACATTGGATCATGTGCGTCCGCTGATGGGTGTGCACACCGGGCCCAGCCTCGTCGAGGTGTCGCGCTGGCGCACTGTGATGCCCAAATACACCGTCGGCCACCTCGGCCGCGCTGCGGCGGTGGACGACGCGCTGGCCGCCGAGTGCCCGCGCTGGGCGGTGGCCGGATCGGCACTGCACGGCGTCGGCATCCCCGACTGCATCAAGGACGCCCGGCAACGCACCGATGCCGTGCTCGACGCATGTGCCGGCGGGCGTGGCTCCAGCACCGCACAGGACCACTGATGAGCAACCCTCCGACCACCGGTGTGCTGGCCTACGACGCGCTCGTCGTGCTCGGCTTCGGCGGCCCGGAGTCGATGGCCGAGGTGCCAGGTTTCCTGCGCAGCGTCAGCGGTGGGCGCATCCCCCAGGATCGGTTGGACGAGGTCGCGCACCACTATGCCCACTTCGGCGGGGTGAGCCCGGTCAACGCCCAGCACAAGGCGCTCGCCGCCGCGCTCGCCGAACGGCTTGCAGCAAGGGGTCTCGATCTTCCGGTCGTCACCGCGAACCGGCATGCCCGGCCCCATATCGCCGACACTCTCGCCGCACTCGCCGAAGAGGGTGCCAGCCGGGTGCTCGGCCTGGTCGCCGCGCCCTTCTCGTCGTACTCCGGGTGCCGGGCCTACCGCGAGGAGGCCTTCGCAGGGATTCCCGAGGGCAGCGGCATGCGGGTGGACAAGGTGGGCAGCTATCCCGAGCTGCCCGCCCTGGCGCAGGCCCAGGTCAACCTGCTCGCCGAGGCCTTCGATCGCCAACCGGACGCATATCTGGTGTTCACCACGCATTCCATCCCCACCGCGATGGCTGAGACCTCCGGGCCCGATGGCGGCGCCTATCTGGCCCAGCACCGTCAGCTCATCGAAACCGTGATCGCCGGCCTGGCGGTGCGAGGACACACCCCCCGCTGGGAGCTGGCCTACCAGTCCCGCAGCGGCTCGCCGCGTACCCCGTGGCTGGAGCCCGATATCAACGACGTTCTCGGACGGCTGGCCTCCGAAGGCGTGAGGCAGGTGGTCTGCTCGCCCATCGGATTCCTCACCGACCACATGGAAGTGGTCTGGGATCTCGACACCGAGGCCGCTGCCATGGCAGGTAGCCTCGCCATGGAGTTCACGCGCGTCGCCACCGTCGGTTCTGAACCGGTCTTCCTCGACGGATTGACCGAACTCATCGCGAAGCTGCTCACCGGGCGGGCACATCCCCGTTCCGGGGGATGGTGCGGTCCCGGCTGTTGCCCAAATCCGCGCACCCCCCGTCCTGCTGTTGAAGGAGTCACATCATGACCATCAGTTCCACACTTTCCGGTATCGCTCAAGGGTCTGCCCCGAGCCTGCCCACGCACCGGGTTCCCGACTCGATCGGGCAGCGGCCCCGTCGGCTGCGCAGCACGGCCGCTATCCGCTCGATGGTGGCCGAGACCCGCCTCGACCCGGCTGAATTCATCCTTCCGCTGTTCGCCGTCGAAGGTCTGGACGCACCGCGCGAGATCTCGTCCATGCCCGGTGTGCATCAGCACACCAAGGCTTCTTTGCAGAAGGCTGTGCACGAGGCCGCCGACGCCGAGGTGGGCGCGGTCATGCTCTTCGCCACCCCCGCGCACCGGGACCCCTACGGCTCTGAGGCCTGGAACCCGCACGGCATCCTCGCCGAGGCGGTCCGCTGGTCGGTGGAGGCCGAGCCCGACCTGCCGGTCGTCGCCGACGTCTGCCTCGACGAGTTCACCGACCACGGGCACTGCGGAGTCCTCGCACCCGACGGCACCATCGACAACGACGCCACCCTGCCGCTGTACGCCGAGATGAGCTGCGTGCTCGCCGACGCCGGAGCCGCCATGCTCGGGCCCTCGGGCATGATGGACGGCCAGATCGGCGTCATCCGTGATGCGCTCGACCAGGCAGGTCACACCGACACCGTGCTGATGGCCTACTCGGCCAAGTACGCCTCGGGCTTCTTCGGCCCCTTCCGCGAGGCCGTCGACTGCCAGCTGGTCGGCGACCGCCGCACCTATCAGCAAGACCCCGCCAATGTCATCGAGGGTCTGCGCGAGGTGGAGCTCGACCTGGAGCAGGGTGCCGACATCGTCATGGTGAAGCCCGCGATGGCCTATCTCGACGTGCTCGCCGCCGCCCGTCAGATCTCCAATGTGCCGGTCGCGGCCTACATGGTCTCCGGCGAATACGCCATGATCGAGTTCGCCGCCAAGGCCGGCGCCATCGATCGCAAGCGCTGCATCCTCGAGGCGCTCACCGGCGTGAAGCGCGCCGGGGCGTCCATGATCGTCAACTACTGGTCCACCGAGGTGGCCCACTGGCTGCGCGGCTGAACCAAACCCGGCCGGGCGCCGAACGCCGCAGGAACCCGGTACAAGGAACCCGGTACAAGGCGCGTTCGCCCGGGCCGTCACCATCCGTCGCGCGCCAATCCGCATCACACGTCAACCAGGAGAGGCCTCAATGTCCAGCAGTGAAGAGCTGTTCGCCCGAGCACAGCAGGTGATGCCGGGAGGTGTCTCCTCGCCCGTGCGCGCCTACCGCAGGGTCGGTGGCACGCCGCGTTTCGTGCGCGAGGCGCACGGCTCCCATGTCACCGATGTGGACGGTAGGCAATACGTCGATCTGGTGTGCAGCTGGGGCCCGATGATCGCCGGCCATGCTCACCCCGCCGTCGTCGAAGCCGTGCAGAGGGCGGTGGCCGGATCCACCTCCTTCGGCGCGCCCTGCGAGATCGAGCTGCAACTGGCCGAGGCCGTCGTGGCCCGGATGGCCGGTGCCATCGACAAGGTGCGGTTCACCTGCTCGGGTACCGAGGCCGTCATGACCGCGGCCCGGCTGGCCCGCGGCGCCACCGGACGCCCGCTCATCGTGAAGTTCATCGGCTGCTATCACGGTCATGCCGATTCCTTCCTGGTCTCCGCCGGTTCCGGCGTCGCCTCCCTCGGCCTGCCCGACTCTCCCGGTGTCCCGAGGGAAATCGCCTCCGACACCATCGCGCTGCCCTATGGCCGCCTCGATCTGGTGGAGGAGCTGTTCGCCGCTCGCGGCGAGCAGGTGGCGGCCATCGTCACCGAGGGCACGCCCGCCAACATGGGCGTCATCGTGGCGCCCGAGGGTTTCAACCGCCGACTCGGCGAGATCGCGCACACTCACGGCGCCCTGCTCATCCAGGACGAGGTGCTCACCGGTTTCCGGCTCAGCCGCACCGGAGCCTGGGGTCTCACCGGCCAGCGCGAGGGCTGGGTGCCCGATCTGTTCACCTTCGGCAAGGTCATCGGCGGCGGAATGCCGCTCGCCGCGGTCGGAGGCAAGACCGACCTGATGGACCAGCTCGCCCCCGTCGGGCCGGTGTACCAGGCGGGCACGCTGTCGGGGAATCCCGCAGCCTGCGCCGCGGGGCTTGCCACCCTGGGTCTGATGGATGACCAGGCCTACAACAAGCTGGACGCCACTGCCGACAAGGTGGCCGCCATCGTGCACAGCGCCCTGGACGCGGCAGGAGTGGCCCACCAGCTCAACAAGGTGTCCAACCTCTTCTCGGTCTTCCTCACCGACCAGCCCGTGGTCGACTTCGCGTCCGCCTCCACCCAGGACCACGAGGCCTTCGCCCGGTTCTTCCACGCGGCGCTCGATGCCGGTGCCTGGATCGCTCCCAGCGGCTTCGAGGCCTGGTTCTGCTCCACCGCCATCGACGACGACGATCTGCAGACAATCGAGACCGCCATGACGGAGGCAGCACAGGCTGCTGCCCGCGCCCAGTAGCCCATCCCATCCCACGGGGTCTGCCCTGAGACGCGGGGTGCGGAGACACCCTTGGGATCACGACGCTGCTTCCTCCGGGCACCTCCACACCCTGCTGCGGGGACACCTGCGTCCACCTCGCACCATGGTGGACTGCACCTTTTCGCGCATACGCACCAACTTGCAGTCCGTCATGGTGCGACGAGTCATCCAGGTGCGTGAGGAGGAGCTGTGACAGGCACAGCTGAGAAACTCGCAGGACAGAACACCGTTCAATTCCAGGGGTCTTTTGAGGCGGGCACCCAGAGCGGGTGCGCAGCAGCAGGCGTGGGAGAATGACCTCATGAGTCCGCGAAAAATAGAGGTGTCCGAGCCACGAGAGATCGGTATCACTGAACTCGTGCTCCGTGATGCCCATCAGAGCCTGTTCGCCACACGAATGGCCATGGAAGACATGGTCGATGCCTGCGCCGACATCGATGCCGCCGGCTACTGGTCCGTCGAGTGTTGGGGCGGGGCAACCTACGACGCTTGTATCCGATTCCTCAACGAAGATCCCTGGGAGCGGCTGCGAACCTTCCGCAAGCTGATGCCCAACAGCCGCCTGCAGATGCTGCTGCGCGGCCAGAACCTCCTGGGCTACCGCCACTACAACGATGAAGTGGTTGATCGCTTCGTCGACAAGTCCGCCGAGAACGGCATGGACGTCTTCCGTGTCTTCGACGCCATGAACGATCCCCGCAACATGGAACACGCGATGGCTGCCGTCAAGAAGGCCGGCAAGCACGCGCAGGGCACCATTTGCTACACGATCTCCCCGGCTCACACCACCGAGGGCTATGTGAAGCTGGCCGGTCAGCTGCTCGACATGGGCGCCGACTCGATCGCCTTCAAGGACATGGCCGCTCTGCTGAAGCCGCAGCCCGCCTATGACATCGTCAAGGGCATCAAGGACACCTACGGCAAGGACGTCCAGATCAACGTCCACTGCCACTCCACCACGGGTGTCACCGAGGTCTCGCTGATGAAGGCCATCGAGGCCGGTGCCGATGTCGTCGACACCGCAATCTCCTCGATGTCGCTCGGGCCGGGCCACAACCCCACCGAGTCGGTCGTCGAGATGCTCGAGGGCACCGGCTACACGACCAAGCTCGACCCCGAGCGCCTCATCAAGATCCGCGACCACTTCAAGGCAATTCGCCCGAAGTACAAGCAGTTCGAGTCGAAGACCCTGGTCAACACGAACATCTTCAAGTCCCAGATCCCCGGCGGCATGCTCTCCAACATGGAGTCCCAGCTGCGCGCCCAGGGCGCCGAGGGCCGCACGGACGAGGTCATGGCCGAGGTCCCGATCGTCAAGAAGGACGCCGGCTACCCGCCACTGGTCACTCCCTCCAGCCAGATCGTCGGCACCCAGGCCGTGTTCAACGTGCTGATGGGCCGCTACAAGAGGATGACCGGCGAGTTCGCCGATCTCATGCTCGGCTACTACGGCGCAAGCCCCGCCGAGCGCAACCCCGAGATCATCGCCCTGGCCGAGAAGCAGACCGGCAAGAAGCCGATCACCTGCCGTCCGGCCGACCTGCTGGAGCCCGAGTGGGACAAGCAGGTCTCCGAGGCCTCCAAGCTCACCGGCTTCAACGGCTCCGACGAGGACGTCCTCACCTACGCGCTGTTCCCGGGGGTCGCACCGACCTTCTTCGAGCACCGCGCCGAGGGCCCCAAGAATGTCGGCCTCACCGATGCCCAGCTCAAGGCCGAGGCCGAGGGCGCCAAGTCCTCCGCTCTGGCCGGTCCGATCAGCTACTCCGTGACCGTCGGTGGCACCAGCCACGACGTCACCGTCCAGCCGGCGTGAGGGTGATTGCCAATCATGGCTGACAAGAATGCAATCAAGCTGGCCAACACCATGGAAGACCGGGTGACGCAGCTCGAAGAGCAGCATCACAAGGTCGAACTCGGTGGTGGCGAGGCCCGCCTGGCCAAGCAGCACGACAAGGGCAAGGAAACCGCCCGCGAGCGCATCGACAACCTGCTCGATGACCACTCCTTCGACGAGGTCGGCGCCTTCCGCAAGCACCGCACCACCCTGTTCGGCATGAACAAGGCGGTCGTTCCCGCTGACGGCGTGGTGACCGGCTCGGGCACCATCTTCGGCCGCCCGGTGCATGTCGCCTCCCAGGACTTCTCCGTGATGGGCGGGTCCGCAGGCGAGACGCAGTCCACCAAGGTCGTCGAGACCATGGAGCAGTCGCTGCTCACCGGCACGCCCTTCCTGTTCTTCTACGATTCGGGCGGCGCCCGAATTCAGGAGGGCATCGATTCACTGTCCGGCTACGGCAAGATGTTCTTCGCCAATGTGAAGCTGTCCGGCGTGGTGCCGCAGATCGCCATCATCGCCGGGCCGTGCGCAGGTGGCGCGTCCTACTCGCCCGCCCTGACCGACTTCATCATCATGACCAAGCAGGCCCACATGTTCATCACGGGCCCGCAGGTCATCAAGTCGGTTACCGGTGAGCAGGTGACCGCCGACGAGCTCGGTGGCGCCGACGCCCACATGACCACCTCGGGCAACATCCACTTCGTGGCCGAGGACGACGATGCGGCGATCCTCATCGCGAAGAAGTTGCTCAGCTTCCTCCCGCAGAACAACACCGAGGACGCCCAGTTCATCAATCCGAACAACGATGTCTCGCCCGACTACGACCTGCGCGAGATCGTCCCCCTGGACGGCAAGAAGGGCTACGACATCCGCGATGTCATCGCCAAGATCGTCGACTGGGGTGACTACCTGGAGGTGAAGGCGGGTTACGCGACCAATATCGTCACCGCCTTCGCGAGGGTGAACGGGCGCACGATCGGAATCGTCGCGAACCAGCCGAAGGTGATGTCGGGCTGCCTCGACATCAATGCCTCCGACAAGGCTGCCGAGTTCATCGGCTTCTGCGATGCCTTCAACATCCCGCTGGTGCAGCTGGTCGACGTGCCCGGCTTCCTGCCGGGAGTGCAGCAGGAGTACGGCGGCATCATCCGCCACGGCGCCAAGATGCTCTACGCCTACTCCGAGGCCACCGTGCCGAAGATCACCGTGGTGCTCCGCAAGGCATACGGCGGCTCCTACCTGGCCATGTGCAACAAGGACCTCGGGGCCGACGCGGCATTCGCCTGGCCGAGCGCCGAGATCGCCGTGATGGGTGCCGAGGGCGCGGCCAATGTGATCTTCCGCAGGGAGATCAAGGCCGCCGAGGACCCCGCCGCCATGCGGGCCGAGAAGATCGAGGAATACTCGACCGCCTTCAACACGCCGTACGTGGCCGCCTCCCGCGGCCAGGTCGACGATGTCATCGATCCGGCCGACACCCGTCGCAAGATCGCCGCCGCACTGGAGATGTACGCCACCAAGCGTCAGCCCCGTCCGGCCAAGAAGCATGGGACGATGCCGTGCTGATCGGAGGGAACAAGTAAATGTCTCACAGTGACAAGGACAAGGACGAGCTGATCGCCACCCTTGGCAAGCGTCTGGCGAAGCTGGAGTCCGAGGTGAACTCCCTCAAGTCGTCCAACCCCGGCATCCCGGAGGACGTCCTGGTGGCCATCTCGGCCGCGGTGTCCGCCTACCTCGGCAACGACGGATCGGTCCAGGCCATTCGTTTCGCCGCGAGCCCCAACTGGATCCGTCAGGGTCGCAGGGCTCTCCAGAACCATTCGATCCGTTGAGCCGAGAGAGGCTGACATGAAACTGAAGGTAACCGTCAACGACGTCGAATACGACGTCGACGTCGACGTCGACAAGACCCAGAGCAACCCGCTCGGCACCATCCTGTTCGGTGGTGGCTCCGGTGGCGCTGCGCCGAAGGCTTCTGCCGGTGGCTCCGGTGGCGCCTCCGCAGGGGAGGGCGAGATTCCCGCGCCGCTGGCCGGCACCGTCTCGAAGATCCTGGTGGCCGAGGGCGATGCGGTGAAGGCCGGTCAGGTGGTCCTCACGCTCGAGGCCATGAAGATGGAGACCGAGATCACGGCTCCCTCTGACGGCACCGTCGAGAAGATTCTCGTCGAGCTGCGCCAGCCCGTCCAGGGCGGTCAGGGCCTGGTCAAGATCGCATGATCTGATCCGGAACGGCATACGGAATCCGGGCGGTCATCCCAGTGGGTGGCCGCCCGGATTCTGCATTTCTGGTTCTGTTCGACCGCTCAGCCGCGATACACCTTGTCGTTGCTCACCTGGGCGCGTGGACGCACGATCATCCGATCGATGTTCACATGCGTGGGGCGGGTCACAGCCCATGAGATGCAGTCCGCGATGTCTTCTGCGACCAGCGGCTCGGCAACGCCCTCATAGACGGCATCGGCCGCCTGTTGGTCACCACCGAAGCGCACCGTGCTGAACTCGTCGGTCTTCACCATGCCGGGGCAGATCTCCAGCACCCGGATCGGCCGTCCGCCCAGCTCCAGGCGCAGCGCACCGGCGATATTGCGTTCGGCCGACTTGGCGCCGCAATAGCCTGCACCCCCGACATAGGGATACTCGGCGGCGGTCGAGGTGACGAACATGATGGTGCCCTGGGCAGCCTCCAGCGCGGGGATGAGGGCCTTGGTCACCCGCACCGTGCCGAGCACATTGATCTCGTACATGGCGCGCCATTTGTCCAGATCGGTGTCCTCCACATGATCCTGGCCGAAGGCGCCGCCGGCATCGTTGACGAGAACATCCAGGTGGCCGTCCACAGCGTCGGCGAGCCTGGCCACGTCGTCGTCGGAGGTGACATCGCAGACCAGCGCGATGCCGTTGATCTCCTCGGCGAGTTCGGTGAGCCGATCCAGGCGTCTGGCGGCGCAGATGACCCGGAATCCATCCTTTGCCAGTTGCCGGGCCGTGGCCTGCCCGATCCCACTCGATGCACCTGTCACAACAGCAGTCTTGACATTGTCAGTCATGTGTGCAGTATTCCCGCGGCCCGGCAGCTGGGCAAGATCTGATCGATCTGCGCCACCCAGCCGAGCACTCCACCACCGAGATCCGGATCAGGTCCCACGGTCGACCCGCGACCTCTCAGCCGTTCTGCGATGGCTCCCGTGTCCGCTGGTGGGTGGCACCGCACAGACTTCGCTGGACCGGCCGGTCCGCGCTGCGCAGGATGCCATTCACGCGGTGAGCAAGGGTGCACAGAGCCGGCAGTGTGGGCACCGATAAACTCCCACCATGACCTACAGGCTGATCCTGCTCCGCCACGGCGAGAGCGAGTGGAACTCCAAGAATCTGTTCACCGGCTGGGTTGATGTCGATCTCAACGAGAAGGGCGTGGGCGAAGCCACCCGCGGCGGCGAGCTGCTGGCCGAGCAGAATCTGCTGCCCGACGTCGTGCACACCTCCCTGCTGCGCCGCGCCATACACACCGCCTACCTCGCGCTCGACAAGTGCGATCGGCACTGGATTCCCGTGAAGCGCAACTGGCGCCTCAACGAGCGTCACTACGGCTCGCTGCAGGGTCTCAACAAGGCTGAGATCCGCGAGAAGTACGGCGAGGAGCAGTTCATGGCATGGCGCCGCAGCTATGACGTGCCGCCGCCCGCCATCGACAAGGACGGCAAGTGGAGCCAGTTCAATGACCCGCGCTATGCCGACATCCCCGCTGACGAGCGCCCCCTGCACGAGTGCCTCAAGGATGTCGTGGCCCGCATGCTGCCGTACTGGGAGTCCGACATCATTCCCGACCTCAAGGCGGGCAAGACGGTGCTGGTGGCAGCGCATGGCAACTCGCTGCGCGCGCTGGTGAAGCACCTGGACGAGATCGACGACGAGTCCATCTCCGGGCTGAACATCCCCACTGGCATCCCGCTGCTGTACGAGCTGGACGACAACCTCAAGCCCATCACCAAGGGTGGCCGCTATCTCGATCCCGAGGCTGCCGAGGCCGGCAAGAAGGCCGTCGCCAACCAGGGCAACAAGAAGTAGGACGCAACTCCTGTCGGCGGCTCATGTCGCTGACTGCGATCGCATACCACAGCGCCGCCGGCCCCCAGAAGGGCTGGCGGCGCTGTTGCATGCTCGGCATGCGGGGAGCCTTCTTTTCCCGGACAGGTGATTGCCCCGCTCAGCGGCATTGTCCCGGTGGGGCGCAGCCCTGTCCGGTCTGCAAGCTCACAAGGGCGCCTCACCCACGATGCTCCGCTGTGGACGACTCCGTGCCCGCGGCGCACTGGAACAGGGCGGCAAGGAGCGGCTGACCCGGTGGATCAGCCGCTCTGCAGAGCGCATTCAACCCAGTGGTTCAGGTGGTGGGCCAGTTCTCACCCTCGGGAGCATCACCGGTGATGATGTAAATGATCCGACGTCCCATCGCCACCGCATGGTCGGCGATCCGCTCGTAGTAGCGGCCGAGCAGCGCGGTGTCGACGGCCTTCTCGACGCCATAGGTCCACTCCGGGGAGACCAGGGCGCGGAACTGATCGCTGCGAAGCCGGTCGATCTCGTCGTCGTCATCCACCAGTGAGCGGGCCTCTTCCAGATTGCGATCCGCGAGTGTGCGGCCGGCCTTGCCGATCATCGCCTCGCCCACCTCAGACATCCGGTGGAAGCTGTCTTCCAGAATCTCCGGAACCGCCTTGTCCGGATAGCGCCGACGGGCAGTCTCGGCAACGTGAGCTGCCAGATCACCGATGCGGCCGAGATCTGCGATCACCTGAGTGGCTGCCACGATGATGCGCAGCTCTCCGGCCACCGGAGCCTGGCGGGCCAGCAGATTGAAGCACTGAGTCTCCAGCTGGTCGTGCATGGCATCCACCCGTACATCACCGCTGATCACATGTTCCGCATCCACCAGACTCGCGCTGAGCAGGGAGTTTGTCGCACCTCGCACCGCTACCTGGACGCTGTCCGACATCGTGACGAGCTGGTTGACTACTTCGTCGAGTTCGGAGTGGTAGTACTCGCGCATGACTCGTCTTCCTCCAAGGGCGCCCTTGCGCCTCGAACAATGAACCGGTGTGCTCGGCTGGACCTGAATCCTGGCCCAGGTTCCCGCAGGAGCCTATTGTTTGCCCAAGCCTATGAGCCCACCGTGCATGACGCTAGCCGTCAAGGTGAACTGCTCACCCCCCTCTGGGCAACGAGCAGATGAACGGGACATGAACTGTCCCGATGCGCGCCCCGAAAGGGCTTCCCGCCTGTCGCGTGCCGTGCCCGCGGTCGTACGCTTTCTGCTGTGAGTCTGCTCGGCACGGTGCTGCTCAGCTTCGGGCTGGGTGCTCTCGTCGGGGCCTTCTTGGCCAGCGTCATCGCCTGGGGACGAATGGCCCGGGCCAGGATGTCCCAGGTGTTTCCCCCGGTCGACCCGGAGGTGCCGGTCGTTATCGACTCCTTGCGTCAGCCGGCCATGGTGGTGGGCCCTCATGACGAGGTTCTGCACTCCAGCGTGCAGGCGCGCACCATCGGCCTTGCCAGAGGCACCAGGATCGGGATGACAGAGGTGCTCGATGAGGTGCGCGAAGCGCGCCGGAGCCAGACTGCGATGGTGCGCGAGGTGCGCGTCAGGGGCGTCGATGGCGGCCCGGCCCGCCAACTCCTGGTACGCGTGCAACCTCTGGAGCGTGACGCGGTGCTGGTGGTCTCGGAGGACCAGAGCGCGATGGTGCGGGCGGACGAGTCGAAGCGCGATCTGGTGGCCAATATCTCCCATGAACTCAAGACCCCGGTCGGGGCTCTGCAGGTGCTGTCCGAGACGGTCCAGGAGGCCGCCGATGATCCGGAGCAGGTGCGCAAGTTCGCCACCCGGATGACCGTCGAGAGCAAGCGCCTGGGTGAACTGGTGCGTCAGATCATCGAGCTGTCGCGCCTGCAGTCCGATGACCCGCTGCTCGAGGCCGATGTGGTCGACATCGACGATGTGGTCTCCGAGGCCGCTGCGCAGAACCGCAACTCTGCCAAGAATCACAAGGTGCAGTTCAGCGTGGCCGGCACCACCGGCCAGCAGGTGGTCGGCGATGAGGGCCAGCTCATCAATGCTGTGAGCAATCTCATCGAGAACGCGCTGGCCTACTCCGATCCCGGTGCCCGGGTCTCGGTCACCACCTCGCGCGTGGACGAGGCCGATGATCACTGGGTGGAGATCGCCGTGACCGACAACGGTATCGGAATCCGTCCGGAGGACCAGGAGCGCATCTTCGAGCGTTTCTACCGCGTGGACTATGCGCGTAGCAGGGACAATGGCGGCACCGGGCTGGGCCTGTCCATCGTCAAGCACATCATCGCCGGGCACGGCGGCACCATCAGTGTGTGGAGCAGGCTCGGGCAGGGCTCCACCTTCACCATCCGTCTGCCCGAGAACACCATCGAGGCCGGTGTGGACACGCCGTGGGGCGACACCGGAGAGCGCCTGGGCGGGCAGGAAGGAACGCCATGACCCGCATTCTCATCATCGAGGACGAGGAGTCCTATCGCGAGGCCACCTCGTACATGCTCAGCCACGAGGGTTTCGATGTGTCGTCGGTTCCCGACGGGGAGAGCGGGCTGGCCGAGTACGAGCGCGAGGGCGCCGATCTCGTGCTGCTGGACCTGATGCTGCCCGGTCTGCCCGGCACTGAGGTGTGCAAGTCCCTGCGGCAGCACAGCGATGTGCCGATCATCATGGTCACCGCCCGCGATTCCGAGATCGACAAGGTGGTGGGACTGGAATTGGGTGCGGACGACTATGTCACCAAGCCATTCAGCCACCGTGAACTCGTGGCGAGAATCCGGGCGGTGCTGCGCAGAGGCCGTGAAGAGGAACTCTACCCCGGAGTCGTGGAAAGCGGTGATGTCCGAATGGACGTGGAACGCCATGAAGTCACCGTTTCCGGAACACCGGTGAAATTGGCACTCAAGGAATTCGAATTACTCGAACTATTGATGAGAAATGCCGGCCGGGTGATGACGAGAGGCCAGCTCATCGACCGGGTCTGGGGTGCCGACTACGTCGGTGACACGAAAACTCTCGACGTTCACGTCAAGCGTCTGAGAGCAAAGATCGAGCGAGACCCCTCCCATCCCGTGGAGCTCGTCACCGTCCGGGGGCTGGGCTATAAATTCCAGGGATGAAGCCAGGGGGAGGAGATTCGGCACGCGTGCAGCGCCTTGTGAATTACCTGAAAATCCGTAGTCGGATTAGATTTGCGAGGCAATTCCGGGTGTATTCGAGATGGTCCGGATATTCATTTCAGAGCTTGTTCCAGCGGAACCCGATGCGGTTGTGGTAGAATCGATTAAGGAAGGGGTTGCACATATGACTTTTGCAGTCGGTGAGACTGTCGTATACCCGAACCATGGGGCGGCTGTCATCGAGGACATCGAAACCCGCAAGATCAAGGGTGAGGACAAGCCCTACTTCGTTCTGCGGATCATCGGCCAGAGCGACTTGGTGGTGAGGGTTCCGGCCTGCAACCTCGATCTCGTAGGCGTGCGTGACGTCGTCGACGAGAAGGGTCTTGAAGAGGTCTTCACCGTGCTGCGGGCTCCGCACACTGAAGAGCCCACCAACTGGTCGCGCCGGTACAAGGCCAATATTGAGAAGCTCCACTCGGGCAATGTTCTCAAGGTCGCCGAAGTCGTCCGCGACCTGTGGCGCCGCGAGAAGGACCGCGGGCTGTCCGCCGGTGAGAAGCGGATGCTCGCCAAGGCTCGCCAGATCCTGGTGAGCGAGCTCGCATTGGCCGAGAAGGTCGAGGAAGATCGCGCCGAAGTCATGCTCGACGAGGTACTGGCTTCCTGACACACAGTCTGACCCATACAGTTCTATTCTCCTGACACCTTCATGAGCAGGGACAGTTCCACGCCAGAGCCGGTTGTCGCCATTGTGGCGGCGGCCGGCTCTGGCGTGCGTCTGGGTGACTCCTCGGCCGGCGGTTTCGGCCCGAAGGCGTTGCGCACCCTGGCTGGTGTCTCACTGTTGAGGCACAGCGTCGATCATCTGGTGGTCGGGGGAGTGGGCCGCTGCATCATCGTCTGCCGTCCGGAGCATCAAGACCTGGTCCGTAAGGCCCTGCGAGGCGTCCCGGCCCAGATCGCACTCGCCGACGGCGGCCCGAGCCGGCAGGAGTCGGTCGGCGAGGGTCTGAAGCTGCTGCCCCGAGGCACTGAGGTCGTCCTGGTACACGATGCCGCACGTCCCCTGGTCCCCACCCAGGTCGTGGCCCGCGTGATCGACGCCGTGAGGGCAGGGGCACAGGCCGTCGTCCCCGTCGTCGCGGTCGGTGACTCCATTCGCCAGGTTGATGGCGGGGACTCCTGGCCTGTCGACAGGGCCACCCTGCGGGCAGTGCAGACCCCCCAGGGTTTTGCCGCAGATGTGCTGGTCAGGGCGCATCGTGAGGCAGCGCACCTGGGATACACCGATGACGCCGCAATCTGCGAGGCGATCGGGGCTCATGTGGAACTCGTGGAAGGGTCGCCATTGTCGATGAAGATCACCCGGCCCACAGATTTCGCGATGGCCGAACAGCTCGCCGGACTGGCACGGTTGTGATCCGTACCGGGATTGGCACCGACGTGCACGCGCTGGCCGAAGGCGTGCCGATGTACTGCGCCGGGCTGTTCTTCCCCGACGAGCCGCGCGGGCTGGCCGGGCACTCCGACGGGGACGTCGCCGCGCACGCCATCTGCGATGCGCTGCTGTCGGCCACCGGGCTCGGAGACATCGGCTCCAACTTCGGCACCAGCGACCCGGCCTGGGCCGGGGTGGCCGGCACCGTCTTCGTCGCCGAAACCCTGCGACGGGTCAGAGAAGCTGGCTGGACGCCCATCAATGTCGCGGTCCAGGTGATCGGCCAGCGCCCACGGATGGCTGGCCGCCGGGCCGAGGCCGAGCAGGTGCTCAGCGAGGCCGTGGGAGCGCCGGTGAGCGTCTCGGCGACCACCACCGATGGCCTGGGCCTCACAGGGCGCGGCGAAGGTGTGGCCGCAATAGCCAGTTGCCTCATCGAGAGTGCGGACGAGTCTCCCGTCAGGAGCTGAGCTCAGTTTCCTGCCCGTGGCGCGGGTGTGGGCAAGTGGCCTGCAGGTGTGACCTGGCCACGGCATTCATGTCCTGCCAGGTGGCTGGGAGGTGCGACACCAGCGCAGAGTGGCCTGGTGATTCACCGGGCCACAGGGGGCTGCGCGATGCGTGGTCCCGGGGAATGCGTCCTAGGCTTGGCGATGTCAATGAGGACCGATTCCAGGGAGGGCCGCGATGCCTGATCTCGTCACTCTCGCCGGATGGCATCCTGACGATCTCAGCGCCTTGTTCGACCGCGCCGATCAGTATCGCGAGGCGCGGGGGCCCGTCGGCCGGGGTGCCGTGGGACTTCTTTTTTCCGCCGCCCCGCCGGTGACGGCAGCAGCTCTGGAATGTGCGGCCGGATTGTTGGGCCTGCAGCCGATCAGCCTCAGTCCGGAGTTGCCGGGGTGTTCGGGGGAGGACCTCATCGAGGTGCTCGCCGAGCTGAGCCAGTGGATCGATGCACTGGTCATCAGTGATCCAGGTCTGGAAAGCCTGCTTCACGGTACGACGCTGGGCGCTCCGGTGGTGAACGCGGGAAGCGCATCGGGGCGTCCCTGCGAGGTACTGGCCGAGCTGTACGCGGTGCACTGCACCGGGCGGGATCCCCTTGCCCAGCGCATCGTCGTCGTCGCGCCACGGGGTCCGCTGGTGAGCAGCTGGGCGCAGGCACGAACCTCGTTCGGACTGGACATCTGGCAGGCCTGCCCCGACGAAGTGTCGGACCCCGGCCTGCCCCACAACTCGAATCTCTTCGCCGCGCTGAGCGGTGCCGGGCTGGTCGTCACTGTCGATCCGGGCAGCCTCGCAGAGGAGATGGCGCACTATCGCATCGAATCGGAGTATCTGGTCGTGACCGCGCCGGACTGCCTGGTCAGCCCCCAGCTGCCCTTCCGATGGGGACGCGAGCTTGCTGTCCAGCTGCGCGACGACCCGCAGGGCTGGGTGGGGCCGCACTTCCGCAGGCACGGCGTCGCGCTGTACCAGGCGCTGCTGGCGCGCTGTGCGGGCTGGAGCTGACCGATCGGGCCGACGAGGTGGCGAGCCCGGTTCGGCCCCGGGCGCAGCCAGTTGGGGCACTGCAGCGGAGCAGGTGGGGATGAGGACGTTCTGGTCGCACCGTCGAGGCATTTCCCGCGCTGCGCACGAGCCGGTGGACGGACTGCCCGAAGATGGGGGCAGTCGCGGTCGATCAGAGTTCCAGGCCGGGGTACAGCGGATTGGCGTCGAGCAGTTCGGCGGCCTCATCGTGCACCTTGGCAGCCAACCCGCTGGCCATCTCGTACTTCGCCTTGCCGGGCTTGCCGGTGGAGGCCGTGACCGGGCTGGTCGACTCCAGGGTCTCGCAGATCAGGCCCGCGACCCTGTCGAAGTCGTCCGGCCCGAAACCGCGAGAGGTCAGTGCCGGGGTGCCCAGCCGGATGCCCGAGGTGTACCAGGCACCATTCGGATCGCGCGGGATCGAGTTCCGGTTCGTGACGATGCCGGCATCCAGCAGCGCCGACTCGGCCTGCCGCCCGGTGATCCCGAAGCTGGTGGTCACGTCGACCAGCACGATGTGGTTGTCGGTGCCACCGGTGACCAGCGTCGCGCCACGCCGCAGGAAGCCCTCGGCGAGCGCCTTGGCATTGGACGCGATATTGCGTGCATAGGTCTGGAACTCCTCGGTCCTGGCCTGGGCGAGAGCAACCGCCTTCGCGCTCATCATGTTCGCGAGCGGGCCGCCGAGCACCATCGGGCAGCCGCGATCGACATCGTCAGCGAACTCGTCGTCGACCAGCACCATGCCGCCACGCGGGCCGCGCAGCGACTTGTGGGTGGTGGTGGTCACCACCTGGGCATTGCCCACCGGATTCTCATCGCCGGTGAAGACCTTGCCTGCCACCAGCCCGGCGAAGTGCGCCATGTCCACCATCAGGGTTGCGCCGACCTCGTCGGCGATCTCCCGCATGGTCGCGAAGTTCACCCGGCGGGGATATGCCGAGTAGCCGGCCACCAGGATGAGCGGCTTGAACTCCTTCACCTGGGCGCGCACCACGTCGTAGTCGATGAATCCGGTCTCGGGATCAGTGCCGTAGGAGCGCTGGTGGAACATCTTGCCGGAGATGTTCGGGCGGAAGCCGTGCGTGAGGTGGCCGCCGGCGTCAAGACCCATCCCCATCAGCCGCTGGTCGCCGAGGCGGTGGCGCAGCGTCTCCCAGTCGCCCTCGGACAGGTCGTTGACGGTCTTGGCGCCGAACTCTTCGAGCCCGGGCGTCTCGATGCGGTGCGAGAGGATCGTCCAGTAGGCCACCAGATTGGCGTCGATGCCCGAGTGCGGCTGCACATAGGCATGTGCGGCGCCGAACAGCTCCTCAGCATGCCTGGCAGCGGCCGCCTCGATGGTGTCCACGTTGGCGCAGCCTGCGTAGAAGCGATGGCCGATGGTGCCCTCGGCGTACTTGTCGCTGAACCAGGTGCCCATCGCAAGCAGCGTCGGCAGGGTCGCGTAGTTCTCCGAGGCGATCAGTTTGAGCGAGGCCCGCTGGTCGATGAGCTCCTGACGGATGGCTTGGGCGACGGTCGGTTCGGCGGTGGCGATGACATCGAGCATGGCCTCGTAGGCGATGTTGGCCTTCGCAGTGACGTCGGTGGTGGGCAAGGGGACTCCTCGTGGAACAAGTTCGGACAACCCCAATTTACCGTGGCCACTCGACAACTGCCGAGCCAACCGCGTCGCCCGTCGGGTGCACCGCCGCCGGCTACGTTTTCGGGGCCTTCGAGTCCTCTGGTCACACAGACGACGCTCACAGGCTGGGCAGCCGAGGCAGAAGCGCGCCCGGGCTGTGAGCGCCGGTTCTGCGGGCTGCCCGTGGCGCCGGTCCGTCATCGTGTCGTGTTTGCCAGCTCGGCGCGGTATGCGATCACCTGCTGGGGGATCTCGAAGACCTCGCGACCGGTTGTGTGCGGGTCGTGATCGAGACGCTGATTCACCAGGGCGGTCCATCGGGCCCGGGTCGGCTCGTCGGCGAGTATCCAGGAGGAATGAGTGGCCTGCTCCGCGTGGAATTCCTCTCGGGTCATCTCACGGGAATAGGTGAACTTGCGCTGCTGGAGGGGCCCGAAGCCGTGGCTCGGATGGCCGGGACGATGGGTGCGGGAAATGATCTGCAGCCCGCCCGGCCGGCCGTCAGGGTTGGAGTACAGCGCGCGCACCCAGCCCAGCGAGCGGTCCGGGCCGTTCCAGCAGAGCCCCAGCATCCCACCGGGGCGTAGCACCCGAGCCAGTTCCGCGCCGGTGCGCTCGGCGTCCATCCAGTGCCAGGCCGACCCGACCACGACGGCGTCGATGCTGTGGTCAAGCAGCGGGATGTCCTCACCGGTGCCTGCGAGGCAGGGCACCTGCGGATGCTTGGCAGCGAGCTCGGCCATCATCGAGGCGGACGGGTCGACGGCCGTCACCGTGCGTCCGAGGCGGATCAGCGAGTCGGTGATTTTGCCTGTTCCGGCGCCCAGATCGAGCACCCCATGGGCCTGACCGATCATCCATGCGGTCACCTCGTCGGGCTGGTCCGGTCGGTATTTCTCGTAGTCGGAGCCGATCTTCTGGAAGGAGGCCGCCCTTTCCTGCCAGTGTTCAGGCTGTCCGGAGCCGTGCAGCCCATCGACCGGGTGCGACCTGCTGCCGGATGGGTCCTGATGGTAGTTCGGCTGGCCGGACGGGGTGCTGGAGCTCATGGCGGCAAGTCTGGCAAGCGCCGCTGTGATCCTGGGATCGGGACAGTGCCCCGGTGCCCAGTACGAGCGCCGGCTCAGCCAGGGGTGAGTTCACCCGCGATGTTCACGCTCATCCAGTGCGCCAGTTCGTCGCCGCCGAGGCCCTGGCAGAGAAGGAAGACAAGTTTGGCATACAGGGCTTCCAGCGTCATGTCACGAGCGCTGATGGCGCCGGTGCGGGCCAGTGCATCACTGGCCTCGTAGTGGCCCATCAGCACCTGCGCCTGATGGCACTGCGATGCGACCACCACCGGCACTCCGGAGTCGACCAGCCCGGCCAGCAGATCGGTGAAACCGGGCTCTTCGCCGGGCACATTGCCCACACCGAAGGCGCGCAGGATCACGGCCTCGGGTGCCGGTTCAGCAGCAGCCGCGATTCTCGACGTGCTGATGCCGGGAACCAGGTCGAGCACCAGCACATCCCGGCGCCGGTAAGGAGCGGGGTCGGCCCAGCCATGCCCAGGCGCTGGGGCGGGAGTCCACCGCCACGGAGCCCCCTGCGTGGCAAGGGCCGCAGCATCGGGCGAGCCGAAACCCTCGAAAGCCCACGAGGAGACCTTCGTCGTCCTCGTGGCGGCAAACAGGTGGTGTCCGAAGAACACACCGACGCCCCGGAGCCGTCCGCCCGCCGCGGCCTGCACGGCACCGGTGACATTCGCTGCCGCGTCCGATCCCATCACCCCGATCGGATACTGCGCACCTGTGAGCACCACAGGTGCGCCGAAACCGGTGAGCGCGTAGCCCAGAGCAGCGGCGGTGTACGCCATCGTGTCGGTGCCGTGCAGCACGACGAAAGCATCGGCATCCTCACGGCGGGCCCGCAGCTCGTCGATGATCTGCTGCCAGTTCTCGGGGGTGGCATTGGAGGAGTCGATGAGACGGCCGGTGCGGCTCATGGTGAGCAGCACGCCACCCGGCGGTGGAATTGCTGGTGGATCACCGCTACCGAGACGACCATTGCCGGGCTGAGCAGGTGCTGAAGGAGGAGCCGACGGCAGTGGAGTGGTGACCGCCGGGCCGCTTGATGCGCTCCCGGGTGCCAGGAGACCAGCCCCCAGCTCGGCCAGCCAGCTCTCCACATCCGCACCCGGGGCGAGCCCGTGCGGCGTGTCCACCATGCCGAGCGTGCCCCCGGTGTACACCACGTGGACGTGCATCATCGCTGGTCAGATCCGCTTGCGACGATGCCCGAGGGATGCCTTCGTCATCACCCGGAGCGGCTCTTGAGTGGTGGGACAATCCGCGCGCGGTTGTCCTGCTGCTCCGCCCACGAGTGACACTGCCGCGTGGGCAGTAGGGGACTCAGCCACGTGAGCGTGCCACCTCGTGCAGCACGATGGCTGCAGCGACCGAGGCATTCAGGCTTTCCACGGAGTTGGTGATCCCGATCCGAACCAGCGCATCGCAGTGCTCGCGCACCATCCGGCTCAGGCCCTCGCCCTCGGAGCCCACCACGAGCACCAGGGGGCCATTCACCCCGGGGATCGCCTCGTCGCCCTCCGCCGCAAGGCCTGCGATGGTGAAACCACCAGAAGACAGCTTTTCCAGTGCCCGGTTGAGGTTGATGACCTTCGCCACCGCGATACGGGCCGCCGCACCGGCGGAGGCCTTCCATGCGCTGGCAGTCAGAGAGGCGGAGCGGCGTTCGGGAATGACCACCGCATCGGCGCCGAACGCGGCCGCCGAACGGATGATTGCACCCAGATTGTGCGGGTCGGTGATCTGGTCGCAGGCCACGATCAGCCCGTGGTCGTCGTCGCGGGTGAGCGCCTTTGCCATCACATCGTCGAGCGTCGCGTACTGGTAGGGCGGCATTTGGAGAGCGATGCCCTGGTGCACCGCCCCGGAGGTGAGGGTGTCCAGTTCCTGGCGCGGCACCTGGAGCAGGGTGAGGGAGTGGTCGGCCGCGTACTTGAAGATCTCGCGCAACCTGTCGTCCCGATCGGAGCCCTCCGCGACGAAAGCACGGCGCACGGGGAGCCCCGCCTTCATCGCCTCCAGCACGGCATTGCGGCCCACCACCCAGTCGGAGTTGGCGCCCTTGCCCATGCTGGAAGGCTTGGACGCGCGCCCTGCGGAACGCCCGGACGCGGGCCTGGAACCGCCGGAGGCAGCACCCCTGGGCACATAGGCCTTGTGGTAGGGCCTGTCCTGGGCCTTGGGCGTCGGCCCGTGGCCGGACAGCCTGCGGCGGCCGTGACCGCCAGTGCCCTTCTTCGGTCCGGGCATCAGCGGCTCACGCTCCAGCGAGCACCATCGGGGGTGTCCTCGATGCGCACGCCGAGGGCGGTGAGGGTGTCGCGAATCTTGTCGGCCGTCGCGAAGTCCTTGCGCGCCCGGGCCTGCTGACGGGATTCCAGGATGAGCTCCACGAGCCCGTCGAGCACCTTGGAATCCATCCTGGCACCGGCGTCCTGCTCGGCCCATTCAGGATCGTGCGGATCCAGCCCCAGCACGTGCAACATGGCTCGCACCTGCCGCAGCGCCACCTCGGTCTGCGCGATCTGTCCGGCGTCGAAGGCCTTGTTGCCGGCCTTGATGGTGTCGAACAGCACGGCCACCGCGGTGGGCGTGCCCAGATCGTTGTCCATCGCCGTGACGAATGCCTCGGGCAAATCCTCGAAATGGAAATCCACCGGACCTGAGACCTCGCCGCGCTCCAGGAAGGCGTCGATGCGGGCCAGCTGTGCACTGGCTTCCACCAGGGAGGTGGGGGAGTATTCGATCGTGGACCTGTAGTGCGGCTGGGCGAGATACAGCCGCACCGCCCGCGGCGGATACTGCTTGGTGATGTCGGTGACGACCGTGCCATTGCCCAGGGACTTGCTCATCTTCTCCCCGGCCATCGTGACGAAGGCGTTGTGCATCCAGTAGTGCGCGAAACCGTAGCCCGCGGCGCGGCTCTGCGCCTGCTCGTTCTCATGGTGCGGAAATCGGAGATCCATCCCGCCACCATGAATGTCGAACTGCTCGCCCAAGTACTTCAGACTCATTGCCGAGCATTCCAGATGCCAGCCGGGGCGCCCGCGTCCCCATGGGCTGGGCCAGCTCGCCGTGGCCGGTTCGTCGGGCTTACTGCCCTTCCACAAGGCGAAATCGCGCGGGTCGTGCTTGCCGCGCGGATCGGCATCCTCCGCGGCGACCATCTCCTCGATGTGCTGGTTGGACAGCTGGCCATATTCCGGCCAGCTGCGCACATCGAAGTAGACATCGCCGGAGTCATCGGCCGCCGCATAGGCATGACCCCGTTCGATGAGCTTCTCGACCAGCTCGATCATCTCGGTGATGTGGCCGGTGGCGCGGGGCTCGTAGCTGGGCGCCAGGCAGCCCAGCGCCGCGTAGGCACGATGCAGTTCAAGCTCCACCTGGTAGGCCAGCTCATACCACTCCAGGCCGGCCTCCTCGGCCTTCTGCCAGATCTTCTCGTTGATGTCGGTGATGTTGGCCACAACCTTCACCTGGTAGCCGCTGGCGGTGAACCAGCGCCGCAGCACGTCGAAGACGACCTCCTTGCGGATGTGCCCCAGGTGGGGGGAGCTCTGGACGGTGAGCCCGCAGTGATATATCGACACCTTCCCCGGCACGAGCGGGACGAAGGGGACGACTGACAGGCAGGATTCGTCGTAGAGCTGGAAAGCCACGGCGTCAGTGTAGTGGCGCAGCACCCGGCAGCGCGCCCTTCGGAGACCTCAACCCATGACCGCCCCCACGAGGTGGCATGCGATTCTGACGCTTCCAGGACGCGCGGACCCTGTCGGCAATCACCTCACCAGGGGAGTGCCTCAGACATGGGTGGCATGGGCCGGTGCGTCGGTGCGCACCCCGATCAGTGGTAGCAGGGTGGCATAGGCACCCCGGATGTGCTCCTCGACAAGCCCTCCAGCCCGCGGCGCATCACCGGCCTCCACCGCCGAGAGGATCTCGTGGTGCTCACGCACCAGGCGCTCCCGGAAACCCGGCCAGTCGTCCAGCTGGAGTTCGGCGGTGCGGATCGGCTCGGCGAGGGTCTGGCGGATCGCGGTGCAGATCATCGACAGCATGTGATTGCCGCTCGCCTCGACCAGGGCCACGTGGAAAGAGGTGTCCAAGTCGTTGAAGTCGCTGGTCTCATCGTGGGAATCCATCCGCTGAACCAGTATTCGTGCCCTGGTGAGAGCCGAACAGGGTCCGCGTCGTGCCGCCGTCTCGCAGGCCGAGCGCTCCATCAGCACCCGCGTCTCGGTGAGGTCGGGAACCGAGGTGGAGTCCAGCGCGAGGTGCATGCGCAGCATCCTGGCCAGCGCATCGCCGGGTGTCACGCGGATTCTCGTCCCATTGCCAGGGCCGGTGCCCGAGACGAGCACGCCCTGCGCCTGCATCACTCGAATGGCCTCACGCACGGCCCCACGTCCCACCGACAGCTGCGCGGCGAGCTCACGTTCGGGGGGCAGCTGCATGCCCGCGACGTACTCGCCGGACTCGATCGCGCATTCGATGTGGTGAAGGGCGATGTCGAATCCGGAATAGCCCTTGGATCGCACGATGGCGCAGTCATGACATGCCGCCTCGGTGTCTGGCTGGGCTGCCTTGTGCGCGGACTCCATGGGCCAATTCTGGCCGATCGGCCAAGCAAAGGCATGCCCGCCTGCCGACTTCTTCGCGAGATTCCTGCAAGTGCCCGGTGAAATTCCTGTGAGGGTTCCGGCACGGCAGGAACGCCGCGCAGGGGCATTGACCGCCATGTCATCTCGTGTTGGAAGGCATGGCAACCGCAATCCTGCCGATCACAAGGGGACAAACACGGATGGGGTCCTTGACCTGGTGAATTGGTCAGACCTATTGTTCTGACCGGCGATGTCTCACTGGCGAGACGCCGCAAGCATTGCTTTCAACGTCGAGCAAAGGGGTCTCCGTGGTCCTACTCCAGTCGTTCATACCGAATCCGAATGCCTTGGGACAACAGTGGCTCTCCGGCCTGGTGGCACTCCTCCCGGTGGCCTGCATGCTCATCACGCTGGGCGCGCTGCGCTGGAAGGCCCACTGGGCGGGCTTCACCTCGTGGGCACTCGCGGTGGTCATTTCCATCATCGCCTTCGGGATGCCGATCCAGATGGCACTCTCCACGAGCGTCCAGGGCTTCCTCTATGGCCTGCTGCCCATCGGCTGGATTCTGCTGGCAGCAATCTGGATGTATCAGGTGACGGTCATCTCCGGGCGCTTCGATGATCTGCGGCGCACCTTCTTCCTCATCAGTGACGACCCGCGCATCCTCGGCATTCTCATCGCCTTCTGCTTCGGCGGTCTGCTGGAGGCGCTGGCAGGATTCGGCGCACCTGTCGCCATCGCCGCGTCCATGCTCATCGGTATCGGCTTCGGCAAGCTGCGAGCCGCAGTCACCGCGCTGATCGCCAACACCGTCCCGGTGGCCTTCGGCGCCGTGGGCCTGCCTGTTCTGGTCGCCGCCAAGACCGCCAATCTGGAAGTCTCCCAGGTCGCCCCGGTGACCGCCCGCATCTGCGCCATCCTGTGCCTGGTGGTCCCCTTCCTGATGCTCGGCGTGATGGACGGCAAGAAGGGCATCAAGCAGTGCTGGCCCTTCGGTCTGTTCGTCGGCTTCGTCTTCGGTGCTGTGAAGTGGGTCGTCGCCGGCACCTCGCTGTTCTCCCTCACCGAGGTCTTCGCCGCAGTGATCAGCGTGGGCTTGGGCATTCTCTTCCTGCGCTTCTGGAAGCCGACCGGTGGTCGCGAGGCAGCGGAACGGATCGGCGTCCCGATGGATGCCAAGGTCGAGACCGAACCGGTCGTGCGCGAGGAGGTGCAGGTCGGCGACCTCACCGGCCGCCGCATCCTGATGGCTCTGCTGCCCTACATGCTCGTCATCGTGGTCTTCGCGCTCGCTGCGCTGCCGGCCATCAAGTCCTTCCTGAAGGTCGGTGACATCGGGATGCGCTGGCCGCTGCTGGAAGAGCTGCACACCGCGTCCAAGACAGCGAGTGGCGAATTCGCGCTGTCAACCCACCTGATCTACACCTGGCCGCTGCTCTCCACCCCCGGATTCCTGCTGGCCATCGTGGCCATCATCGTGGGCATCTGCTACAGGGTGCCGGCCGGCAAGCTGTTCGGTGAGCTCGGCGTGACGCTGAAGAAGATGAAGTTCTCGCTCATCACCATCGGCTTCGTGGTGGCCCTGGCCTATGTCATGGGCGACTCCGGTCAGACGCTGGCGCTGGGCCTGTGGATCGCCGGTGCAGGTGCGGCCTATCCATTCCTCGCTCCGATCCTCGGCTGGATCGGCACCTACGTGACCGGTTCGGACACCTCGGCCAACATCCTGTTCTCCGGCCTGCAGGCAGGTGTCGCCGACCAGATCCACGTCACGACCTCGCTCGGCAACGAGGGCATGAAGGGTCTGCTGGTGGGCGCCGGGGCTGCCGGTGGTGTGGTCGGCAAGATGATCTCGCCCCAGTCGCTCACCGTCGCCGCGACAGCAATTGGACTAATCGGGAGCGAGTCGGTGATCCTGCGTAAGGTCTTCAAGTACTCGATCCTGCTCCTGGTGATCATGTGCATCATCGCGGGCCTGATGTCCACCCCGGTGCTGAGCTGGCTACTGCCATGAACAAGACTCTGTTGTCAGAACCACTCTCTTTGGAGGTTTGAATGACCACCACGACCAATGCGCCGGGTGAGGCCAGTCGCGCTGCGGCGCCGGGACTTCCCGGCACCGGGCTCGACGTGGCTGTGTTCATCACATGTATCAACGATGTGATGTTCCCCCAGACCGGCATTGCAGTGACGAAGCTGCTCGAACGCCTGGGTTGCCACGTCCACTTCCCGAAGGAACAGACCTGCTGCGGGCAGATCACCACGAACACCGGCTACTTCAAAGAGTCGATGGGCATGGTCAAGTCCTATGTGAAGGCGTTCAGCGACTACGACTACGTCGTTGCGCCGTCAGGCTCCTGCATCGCCGCAGTGCGTGACCAGCACCCCATGCTCGCCCAGCGTCTCGGTGACGCCGGCCTGCAGCGCGATGTTGCGCACACCAGCAAGATCTCCCTCGATCTCACCGAGTTCCTGGTGGACGTGCTGGGCGTCACCGATGTGGGTGCCTATTTCCCGCACACCATCACCTACCACCCCTCCTGTCACGGCAAGCGCCTCATCAAGCTCGGGGATCGTCCCTACGAGCTGCTGAAGAATGTCCGCGGCATGACGATGGTCGACCTGCCGAATGCCGAGCAGTGCTGCGGCTTCGGCGGCACCTTCTGCATCAAGAACTACGACATGAGCGCAACGATGGCTGCCGACAAGGCACGCCACGTCCGGGAGACCGGAGCCGAATACGTCGTGGCCGGCGACAACTCCTGCCTGCTCAACATCGGTGGTGTGCTGGCCCGCCAGAACTCCGGCGTCAAGGCGATCCACATCGCCGAGATCCTGGCCAACACGGAGGAGGACTGACCATGGGTACCGAACTGCGTCGAATCACCGAGGGCAACTACGGAGTGGCACGCCTCACCCCGGCCCCCGAGGAGGCTGGCACCTTCCTGGGCATGCCCAAGTTCTCGCACGCTGTCAAGGGCGAGCTGAAGATCGCGGTGCAGCGCAAGAACATGCGCAATGCGATGACCACGATCCGCAACAAGCGGGCCCTGCGGGTGTCCGAGTCTCCCGACTGGGAGGACCTCCGCCAGGCCGCCTACGAGATCAAGAACCGGGTGGGGCGTCACCTCGACGTCTACCTCGAGCAGGCCGAGAAGTCTCTGACCGAGCACGGTGTACAGGTGCACTGGGCTCGTGATGGGGCCGAGGCCAACAAGATCGTCGCGGAGATCGCGAAGTCCAAGGGCGTCGACGAGGTCGTGAAGATCAAGTCGATCACCACCCAGGAGACCGATCTCAACGAGGCGCTCGAGGAAGAGGGCATCGCGGCCTGGGAGACCGACCTCGCCGAACTCATCGTCCAGCTCGGCCACGACCGTCCCTCCCACATCGTGGTTCCCGCCATCCACCGCAACCGTTCCCAGGTGCGTGAGATCTTCCTCCGCGAGATGAAGAACTACGGCCGGCCCTGCCCCGAGGACGTCTCGGAGAATCCTCCGGAACTGGCCGATGCCGCCCGTCTTCACCTGCGCGAGAAGTTCCTGCGCGCCAAGGTGGCTGTCTCCGGCGCGAACTTCGTGCTGGCCGACACCGGATCACTGGTCATCGTCGAGTCCGAGGGCAACGGCCGGATGTGCCTCACGCTGCCCGACACGCTCATCTCCATGATCGGCGTCGAGAAGATCCTGCCGACCTATGACGACCTGGAGATCTTCCTCAAGCTGCTGCCCCGTTCTGCGACCGGAGAGCGGATGAACCCCTACAACTCCGTGTGGAGCGGCGTCACCCCGGGTGACGGCCCACAGGAGCAGCACGTCATCTTCATGGACAACGGGCGCACCAATGTGCTGGCCGATCCGGTCGGTCGCGAGGTGCTGCGCTGCATCCGTTGCGCCGCGTGCATCAACACCTGCCCGGTCTACGAGCGCGCCGGTGGCCATGCCTACGGTTCGGTCTACCCCGGCCCGATCGGTATCACCCTCACTCCGCAGCTGCGCGGCGTGGAAGATCCGGTGGATCGTGGCATGCCCTATGCATGCTCGCTGTGCGGGGCCTGCAATGAGGTCTGCCCGGTCAAGATCCCCTTCACCGACATCATCATCCACGTCCGCAACAAGGTCGTGACCTCGGAGAAGAAGGATCGCCCGCCCAAGGATGTCGAGGTGGTTGGCGAGCAGGGTCTGATGAAGATGGCTTCCTGGGTGCTTGGCGACTACAAGCACTTCGAGAAGATCATGTACGGCAGCCGTGGCGCCGGGCGCATCCTGCGCGGTCACGCCCTCGGCCCGATGCCCGTCCCGATCGCGGAACGCTGGTTGAAGTACCGCGACGTCCAGGCGCCGCCGACCCAGACCTTCCGGTCCTGGTGGAAGAAGAACCACAGCGAGGGTGAAAGGTAAGCACATGGACGCCAAGCAGGAGATCCTCGCCCGTATCCGCCGGGCAACAGCCGACATCGTGGAGAAGGACCCCGAGAAGGACACCCCGATCCACTGGACCTATGGCGGCGGTATCGCCATGGACGATGTGGTCGGTACCTTTCAGCAGAAGGTCGAGGACTACTCGGCCACGGTCGTGCGGGTGAGTTCCGCCGAGGTGCCGCAGGCCGTCGTCGATGGGCTCAAGGCCACCGGTGCAGAGTCCACCGTCGTCGTGCCCGTCGGGCTTGACAAGAGCTGGGTCACGGCCATCGAAGGCGCAGGGCTCACGGCGCGCGCCGACGAGCCGCAGCTCACCAAGACCGAGCTGGACAACACCGATGCCGTGGTCACCGCTGCGGCCGTCGGGGTGGCCGACACCGGCACCATTGTGCTCGACCATGAGCCGGACCAGGGCCGTCGCGCCCTGTCGCTGGTCCCTGACCGTCACGTCTGCGTGATCCGCGCCGACCAGGTCGTCTCCGATGTCCCCGAGGCGGTCCAAATCGTCAAGTCCGCAGTGCACGAGGGCAGGCCGCTCACCTGGATCAGCGGTGGTTCTGCCACCAGCGACATCGAGCTGTCCCGGGTGGACGGGGTCCACGGCCCGCGCAAGCTGTACGTGATCCTGGTTCAGGACTGACCTACACATCACTCCATTGGTCCCACGGCCGCGGCGCTCAGGTGCCGCGGCCGTGTGCCGTGCCGGTGTGTTGCCGATCCCGGTTCGGTACTGTTCGGGGAACGCCATGGCATCGGCACCCATCCATCGGTCTTGTCGGTGACGGCATCCGGACGCCGTCACCGCCCTCTCAGGCCGAGTGACTACCGTATTGGCGAGCCCGGCAGAGGAGACGACGATGGCAGAGATTCGCAAGCACGCACCGCGCAGCAGCGCGATCGGGGATCAGGTGCGTGCTGCCATCGGCGGCGTGCAGCACGCCAATCCTCCGGTCCAGAACCAGTCCGACCAGAACCGCAACGCGTCCGAGGACCCCTTCTTCGCCGAAGGCCATCCGGGTTCAGCCGGCGCTGCGCCGCTGACCTCGGGAATCGCCGCGGCCGGAGCGCTCGGCGGTTTCACACTGCATGCCAGCGATCGCCAGGGGCTGCTCAGCTTGGACGCCGATCAGATCCGGCAGGTGTCCGCCGTGGTGCGCGAACAACCCGACGGCGATGACACCGAGGACGAACTCGGCGAGTGAGGCCTCGCCCGTTCAACGTCCTGGAAACAGCTGCGGACCTCACCGCTGTGGTTGTGATGGGTGAGCGCGGGGGCGTGCCTGCGCCCTGCGACTGGAATACCCTTGGCGCCGCTGCCGCGCTGCACACTCCACGCCATCAATGACTCGGTGGCCCGCACTGGCAGAAACCGGCGGAACCTCAGCCCTTGGCGCGTAGCGCGTCGATGTCGAGGGTGGTGGCCGATTGGACGTCGACGTCCTTGGCGGTGTCCTCCCAGGGATCATGCACCGGAGCGTCGTCCTCTCCGTCGGCGAAGCCCATCGACGGGTCATAGGGGTTGGCGAGCTGGCGGGTGTCGCCCTGCTGCACCTGGACCAGCGCCGCCTTGCTCATCACCTCGTCGGGGAGATTGCGCAGCACATCCTTGATGTATCCCTGCATGGCTTCGGTGAGGGGAACTTCGCGATTCTCGCGCTGGGACATGTACCAGCGGTAGTCCAGCACCTCGTGATAGATCTGTGCGGGATCGCGCTTCTCGGACAGTTCGGCGGGCACCATGTTGACGACAGGCTCGAAGCATTCGGTGAGCCACTCATGAGCCACCACGGACTCATCGACATTCTGCTGGACGGTCCTTGCCCGGAAGGTGTCGAGATCGTTCAGCAGCCGGCGCGCCTGATTCTCCTCGGTGTCCAGGCCGGTGAGGCGCATCAGACGCCGCGAGTGATGCCCGGCGTCCACCACCTTCGGCTGGATGGTGATGCGCTGGCCATCAGGGCTGGTCTGGATGTCGAGCTCGGCCACATCGAAGCCCAGCGCATTGAGCCGGCGCACCCGGCTCTCGATCCGGTGCAGTTCCGAGCCGGAGAACTCCTCGATGCCGGTCAGCTCGTTCCACAGTTCGTGGTAACGGGCGTCGATGGTCTCCACGAGATTCAACGGATCCAAGGACTCGTCGAGCAGTCCGCCGGCCTCAAGGTCGCAGAAGTCACCGAAGACGTTCACCCGTGCAATGTCCAGGTCGTGAGCACGCTGCCCGTCGGAGAGCTGGTCGTGGAGCTCGCCTGTCTCGGCGTCCACCAGATAGGCGGCGAAGGAACCGGCATCCCTTCGGAACAGGATGTTGGAGAGGGACACATCACCCCACATGAAGCCGAGCAGGTGCAGTCGTGCCAGCAGCACCACCATGGCATCGAGCAAGCGCATCACAGTGTCGTGACGCACACCGGGGCTGAACAGCGCCCGGTAGGGCAGTGAAAAATCCAGGTGCTTGGTGATGAGTACCGAGTCGAGCGGTTCGCCGTTCTGGTCGACGCGGCCGCTGACCACCGCGACGGCCTCGACCGCCGGGGTCCGCAGACGCACCAGGTCGTGCAGCAGTCGGTACTCGTGCAGGGCGAACTCCTGGTTCACCTCCTTGGCGGCGTAGACCTCATCGCCCACCTTGATGAAACGCACGACGTGGCGCGAGATGCCTCGCGGCAGGGCGACGAGGTTCTTCGTCGGCCACTGCGCCAAGGGCTGGTCCCAGGGAAGTGGGATGAGCCTGGCATCAGGTTTTGCTGAGAGGAAGCGCGGCACGCCACCAGTCTGCCATCACTGGTTGGGAAGGGAGCGGTCCAGGGCGGCTTGCAGGTCGGCGAGCAGATCGTTCAGCGGCTCGATGCCCACGGACAGGCGCAACAGGTCGTCGCTGAGACCGGCCTCGGCGCGTGCCTCGGGGGTCATGCCGGCATGGGTCATGGTCGTGGGGTGGCACAGCAGCGATTCGGTGCCGCCCAGGGATTCGGCCAGGTCGATGCAGCGCAGCCCGTCCACGAAGCGGCGTACCGCCGGTACACCTCCGGTCAGTTCGAAGCTGAGCAGCGAACCGAAGCCGGACTGCTGGCGTGCGGCGAGCTCGTGCTGGGGGTGAGAGGACAAGCCCGGATAGTTCACCGTGCGCACCGCAGGATGCGAACAGAGCAGATCAACCACTGCCGTCGCATTCGCCTGGTGGACGCGGATTCTGGCGTCGATGGTGCGCAGCCCGCGCATGATCAACCAGGACTCCCAGGCCCCCCCGGTGAGGCCGAGTGCATTGGCCCAGTGGTTGATCAGTTCGGCCTGCTCGGCGGTCCTGGTGATCACCGCGCCGCCCACCGTGTCGGAATGGCCGTTGATGAACTTCGTCGTGGAGTGCACCACCACGTCTGCGCCGAGGTCGAGAGGATTCTGCAGCAGCGGGGAACAGAAGGTGTTGTCGACCACCACGACGGCACCGGCCGCATGAGCCTGCTGCGAGACGGTGGCGATGTCGGTGATGCGCATCAGCGGGTTCGAGGGAGTTTCGATGAGCACGACATCGGCCGGCGTCGACAGTGCCGCGGTGGCAGCGTCGGGATCTGCCAGGGCCTCGAAATCGGCGACGAGACGATCCCTGGAGGCCAGATGGTCCAGCAGCCGCCAGGTGCCGCCGTAGCAGTCCACCGGGGCGACGACGCGGGCGTGCGGGCCGCACAGCGCCTCGAAGGTGGCAGTGAGCGCACCCATCCCGGAGCCGGTCACCACTCCGCCTGCACCATGCTCCAGACGGGTCAGCGCATTGGCCAGCAGGGTGCGTGTCGGGTTGTTCGAACGTGAGTAGTCGAAGTCGGGATGCTCGTCCAAGGAGGGGAAGCGGTAGTTGGTGCTGGGGTACAGCGGCGGCACCACGGAGCTGTACTGGGTGTCCGAGTCCAGCCCGGCTCGTATCGCGCTGGTCAGGGCATCGAGCTCAGCGGGTTGATCGTTCATTCTTCCTCCTGGCGCTGCACCGCGGGCCGATCCGTCCGTGCCAGCACCTATGTCGTCCAAAAGGGCATCGCAGTACTCCGGCGGTGAGCCCTCGGGAGGAGTGTAGTGACAATGGCCGGGCGCAGAAACGCCATTGGGCTCCACGCGCAAGCGGAGCCCAATGGCGAATGATGCTGCCGGGTGAGCGGATCAGGAGATGCGCAGGGTGCTGATCTTGTCGAAGACGTGCATCTTCGCCGGGTCGACGCGCAGCCGGATGGTCTCACCGCGCTGCGGGGGCGTGCGGGTGGTGACTCGCGCCACGACCTGCAAGCTCTCATCGGTGATGGCCGCCGTATCGGCGGTACCCAGGGTGCCGTAGAGGTAGGAATCGGCGCCGGTCTCCTCGACCGCTCCGATCTTCAGCGCGATGCCCTCATCGGAGTCGGAGACCTCGAAGGTTTCAGGCCGGATGCCCACCACGACGTCCTTGGACTGCGCCTTGTCGAGAATCTCGCGAGCCACCGGGATGACGTGATCGGTGACCTCGATGCCGTTCTCGACGATCGTGCCGGGCATCAAGTTCATGGCGGGAGAGCCGATGAATCCGGCGACGAAGATGTTCTTCGGGGTGTCGTAGAGGGCCAGCGGGCGGTCCACCTGCTGCAGGATGCCGTCCTTCATGACAGCGACACGGTCGCCCATCGTCATGGCCTCGACCTGGTCGTGGGTGACATAGACGGTGGTGACTCCCAGCCGGGTCTGCAGCGCGGCGATCTGGGTGCGGGTCTGGACGCGCAGCTTGGCGTCCAGATTGGACAGCGGCTCGTCCATCAGGAAGACCTGGGGATCACGGACGATCGCGCGGCCCATGGCCACGCGCTGGCGCTGGCCGCCGGACAGGTTCTTGGGCTTGCGGGTGAGCAATTCTTCAAGGCCGAGCAGTTTTGCCGCTTCGAGAACGCGCTTTTCGCGCTCGTCCCGGGCAACACCCTTCATTTTCAATGCGAAGCCCATATTGTCCGCCACGGTCATATGCGGATAAAGGGCGTAATTCTGGAAGACCATCGCGATATCGCGATCCTTGGGGGGCAGATCGGTGACATCGCGATCCCCGATCCACACCGATCCGTCGTTGATCTCTTCCAGGCCTGCGAGCATTCTCAGCGAGGTGGACTTGCCACATCCGGAGGGTCCGACCAGGACCATGAATTCGCCGTCACCGATTTCGAGATTGAGCTTGTCGACGGCTGGATGATCCGCACCTGGATAGATCCGGGTTGCGTCCTTGAATGAGACTTTAGCCATGGCTGTCGCCAATCCTTTCCACGGGCAGGAACGTGCCCGACGATCCGTAGTAGAAACAGGACGAAGGACGACTTCGTCTTGGATAAGCATGGCACATGTGCGGAAAATCATGTGCGGGTATACCTGAAATTGGCGTCTGACAAGGCCTTGGGCGATGTGCCTTCGGCGTGCCGCAGGGGCGCCGTCCAGTCGCATGGGCGACTCCCACTGCCGTCCGGGGTCGCGGGGAATGGCCTTGATGCCCACAGGTCCGTGCAGTGCTGACAGGTAGTCTGCAGAAGTGAGCGAAGACCAGGACGGCACCGCCCGGCAGGTTCCCGTCGATACCGCCCGGGTGTCCGATGAAGGGTCCACCCCGGGTGCCAGGCGTGCCGAGGCCCCAGATTCTCACGAGATGGATTCGAGCACTCGTCCAGCGTCCACCGGGAGCCCCGATGGCTCAGGTGCGCCTAGAGAACACGATGAACTCAGGCAGTGGTGGGACGATCCGTCGATGCCCTGGCGGCACAAGCCCGGTCGTTCCGACATCGCCTGCCTGGTCTGGATGGGTGTGCTGGGCGTGGTGAGCATGGTCATGCTGCCCTTGCGCGCCTGGTTGCTCGGCGCACCCGACAGGGTGCCGCTGCTGGTGGCGCTCACCGGCAGCCGATCGGGCACAGTGTCTCTCGGCGCGCTGGTGCACACCGGCCAGCTCATCCACATCGCATGGATTCTGCCCGTCATCGCCGGCACGATCATGAGCTGCAAACTCGACTGGGTCTACTGGTGGGCGGGCAAACTGTGGGGCCGCGGGATGATCGAGGTCTGGGCCGGAAAGTCCGACCGGGCCCGTCGCCGCTACGAGCGGATGGAGCGCTGGGCCAGAAAACTCGGCTGGTTGGGCATGGTCATCGCCTACCTGCCCGTGCCACTGCCTCTCATGCCGGTGGTCTTCGTGCTGTCCGGTGCCAGTGGCATGACAGTCAAGAAATTCATGGCCCTCGACCTGGTGGTCTGCTTCGCCTGGCTACTGGGCTTCTTCACGCTCGGCAGCGCCGTGGGGGTGCCGGTGGAACGCATCCTGGCCGTCTACGCGAAGATCGCGAACTATGTGACCATCGCTCTCGTCGTGCTCGTGATCGGCTGGTCGCTCAAGCGATCATCCAGGTCAGCGCGTCACTGAAGCGATCCCCGAAGCCGATGCCTCGGCAGTCCCAGGCCTGACACACTTCCCCCGAGATGCGCTGCCGGGCACGGTCTCAGCGTCCCAGCGCAGCCAGGTAGCAGGCTTCGGCCTCGTCACCGAAGGCCACCAGCAGCACTTTCCCCACCGGAGAATCGTCACCGCGAAGGGTGTCGACGGCGATCTGCGCCGCCGAGGCCATCGGCCAGCCGTAGACGCCTGTCGAGATCGCCGGGAAAGCCACCGACGCAGCACCGAGTTCAGCGGCCACCCGCAGACACTCCCGGTAGCAGCTGGCCAATATCGCCGAGCGATCCTCTGTTCTTGAGTACACCGGGCCCACGGTGTGGATCACCCAGCGCGCCGGGAGCTTCCCAGCAGTGGTGGCCACAGCCTGGCCGCGCGGCAGGCCATCGGGAAGGGTGGTCGCGCGCAGCTCCCGGCATGCCTTGAGGATGGCAGGGCCCCCGGCGCGATGGATGGCGCCGTCCACGCCGCCGCCCCCGAGAAGTGATGAGTTGGCGGCATTGACCACCGCGTCCACCTGCAATGTGGTGATGTCAGCGTGCACGATCCCGATTCTCATGGCCCCAGTGTGATGCACTCGCGACGCCAACCCGGCATGCTGGGGGAAGATCAACATGGAAGTACAACTCAGCTGGATTCCACGAGCGCACGCGGAGGAAGCATGAATCTGGAGAAGGTCGTCTTCGGCTTTTTCGTCACTCTGGCGGCATCGCTCAATTTCGGCTTCTTCTACGGCCGTCTGGACGATCCCAGTGTGCACAACGGTTACGAGCTCGTCGCGGCTCTCGTGGTGAGCCTGGTGACGACCGTGCTCAAGTTCGGGGATCGCACCCAGCTGGGCGCCGTGCATCTCGCCACCAGCCTTGTCGCCGATCTGCAACTGCTCGTGGCGGCCTCCATCTGGGTGTGGGCCATCCAGATCGGTTCGGGTGTCATCACCCCAGCCCACATGTCGATCATCGTGTCGATGTCGGGAGGGGCGCTGCTTGCCAATGTGGTCTCAGTCATCCTGATGGTCAGCGAGATCGTCCAGATCCGGCGCTGACCCGGCCATGCCTGCATCCAGCACGAGCTCCCGGCACCCGGGAATGCTCACCGATGTCTTCTACCTCATCCTGCGCAGGATGAGGTTTCCGATCATCCTGCTCATCGCCATCTACGTGTTCTGCACACTGGGGTTGGCTCTGGTGCCCGGCGTGGATGCCCTGGGGAATACCACCGGCCCGATGGGCATGTTCTCCGCCTTCTATGTGGTGAGTTTCACCGGGACGACCATCGGGCTGGGCGAGATCCCACAGGCCTACTCCACCGAGCAGCGCATGTGGATGCTGCTCACCATCTATCTCACGGTCATCGGGTGGTCCTATTCGCTGGTGAACATCCTGACCCTGCTGCAGGAGAAGGCCTTCCAGAACGCCTTGCGCCAGGCGCGCTTCAGCCGACGCATCTACGGGATGCGCGAACCCTTCTACCTGGTCGCCGGTGCCGGCGAGACCGGCACCCTGGTCTGCCACGGGCTCGACAGGCTGGGTTTTCGTTTTGCCGTGGTCGAGCGCGACGAGGACCAGCTCGCCAGGCTGCGGCTGGAGGAGTTCCACACCGATCCGCCTCTCATCGTCGCCGATGCCTCCCAGCCCGTCGTGATGCGCGGCGCGGGGCTGCTGTCACCGCACTGCCGCGGTGTGGTGGCCGTCACCGAGGACGATGAGACCAACCAGGCGATCGCCGTCACCACACGCCTGCTGGCCCCTCGTGTGCCGGTGCTGGCGCGGATCCGCAATGCCGACACCGAAACCCATGTCGGGGTTTTCGGCGGCGATCTGGTGATCAATCCCTTCGAGCGTTTCGCACGCCAGCTGGCCTCGGCGATCATCGCTCCGGAGCGCTATCGGCTGCACGGCACCCTCACCGGACTTCCCGGTGAGCCCATTCCCGTGCACCACCAGCCTCCCGGCGGCCGCTGGATCATGTGCGGTTTCGGCCGGTTCGGTCATGCCGTCGTCGACGAGCTGCGCAGTACCGGCATCGAGGTGACGGTGATCGACATGCTGCACTACCCCGAGGGCGGGGTCGACGTGCGCGGTACCGGCACCGATTCGGAGAGCCTTCTGGAGGCCGGCGTCCGGGATGCCCGGGGGATCGTGGCGGGAAATGCATCTGACACCAAGAATCTTGCGATCGCCGTGGCCGCCAGGGACCTCCATCCCGACATCTTCATCGTCACCCGGCAGAACAAGTCGACCAACACTGCCTTGTTCGAGGCTTTCTCCGATGACCTGTGCATGGTCCCGAGCCACATCGTCGCCCAGGAATTCCTGGCCCGGATCACCACGCCGCTGCTGGGTCAGTATCTGCGCCGCATCGACCAGTACAGCGAGCGGGACTGTGCGGCACTGGTCGAGCAACTGGCGCGCTACGGCCGTGGCCGCATCCCCGAGCTGTGGGATGTCGTCATCCGGCCAGCACGCGCCGAGGCCGTGTCCGAGGCATTGGACAGCGGCTCCGAGGTGAAGCTGGGGCATCTGCTCACCGATCCCGACGACCGGGGACGCCGTTCCGAAGCCGTTGTGCTCATGGTGCGCCGGGGCAATGCGATCATCGATCGGCCGGGTGTCGAGGAGCCGGTGCGAGCCGGCGACCGGATGCTTCTTGCCAGTTCCTCACGAGGACGCCACTGCGTCGAACTCGTGCTGCGCAATCCCAACACCCTCCGCTATGTGCTGACCGGCGAGGAAGGCAATGGCGGGCTCGTATGGCAGTGGCTCAGCAGGCGGGTTGGGGGCCGGGAAGACAGTTGACAAGGGTCTTCACCGTGCCCTCGGAATCGCGCCAGGCCGAGAACATCATGGCGGAATTGTGCGCCACGACGATGCCTCCGTTCGCGTCGGCGACGATCATTCCACCATCGGACGCCCGGGTGCCGATCACCTCGTCGAGAACCCACTGCGCGGTCGCGGCGGGGGACTGGCCGAGATAGGCCACCCGGGCGTGCACCTCGTGCGCGGCCCCGCCCTCCAGGAAGGCCTCGCCCATGCCGGTGCAGCTCACTGCGACGGTGCCCGCATGGGCATAGGTGCCGGCGCCGATGACAGGGCTGTCCCCGATGCGGCCCACCGCCTTGTTGGCCATGCCCCCCGTCGAGGTGGCTGCAGCCAGCTGTCCACAGACGTCGAGGGCGACTGCGCCGACAGTGCCGTGACTGGGAGCAGAACTCTCTGCCTCCTGGATCTCGGCCAGTTGGAGGCGGCGCTCGCAGGTGACGAACCATTCGGGTGGTTCGGTCTCCAGCCCCCAGGCGTGCGCCAGCTCGGCGGTGGGTGCGGCGATGAACACATGCGGCGTCTGTTCCATGACGGCCCGTGCGGCCAGCACCGGATGCCTGATCAGACGGCTCGCGGCAATGGCTCCCGCCGATCCCTGGCCGGTCATCACCGACGAATCGTGTTCAGCCTGTCCGGCGGCGTCCAGGGTGGCGCCTCGCCCGGCGTTGAACAGCGGATCGTCTTCCAGCTGGCACACTGAGGCGCAGACCGCGTCGAGGCCGGATCCACCCGCGGACAGCACTTCCTCGCCGGCCAGGTAGGCATTCCGCAGGCCGAGGCGGTAGTCCTCCTCGAACTCCGGGAGCAGTGCGCGAGGGTGGTTTCCAGCTCCGGCATGAATGGCCAGTGCCCAGTGCTGACCATTCGGCGGCACGGTCATCACCCTGGCAGGCCAGGCGGGATGGCCGCTCGGGAGGCCGCTGTGGACCGCGGCAGGCGCTGACGCCGGAGAGCGACAGACGCTTCTGCGGGGATCAGTCATGGAGACCGAATTTCTTGTGCACGGCGCGAAGGGGTTTGGGCGCCCACCAGTTCCATTTGCCGAGCACTGTCATGGTGCTCGGCACCAGGAGCATACGGATCAGGGTGGCGTCCGTGGCCACCGTAATCGCCAGCGCGACACCGATCTGCTTGATGGCGATCAGTTCTCCTGCGACGAAACCCAGGAAGACAGCGATGATGATGGCGGCTGCCGAGGTGATGATCCGGCCAGAGCGCTGCAGTCCGCGAGCCACCGCCTCGTCATTGTTGTAACCAATGTCCCAGTACTCCTTGACCCTGGCGAGCAGGAAGACCTCGTAGTCCATGGCCAGCCCGAAACCGAAGGCCAGCATGCACGCGACGATGAAGGATTCCAGGCCGGCCTGGCGGGGCAGGCCGAGCCGGCCGCTCTCGAAGAGCCACCAGGTGGCACCCAGCGAGGCCACCAGGGAGAAGGTGTTGATGAGCAGCGTCTTGATCGGGACGATGATCGAGCCGGTCATCAGGAAGAGCAGCACGAAGACCGCCCCCACGACGATCGCAATGGCCGCGGGGGCGCCCTGGAACAGCGAGTGGTTGAAGTCCAGCTGGGTGGCAGCAGGTCCGCCCACCCAGAACTGGTAGCCGGCTGGGTATCCGCGCAGCTCTTTCACGGCAGCGGTGACCTGCGGGCCGACCGGATCGGAGGAGTCGGAGGAGATGCTGATCTGTGACATCTGCTGGTGCCCCGCGACGGGCTGGACACTGACGGTATCGACATGGTCGATGCCCTTGATGTGGGCCACGAACTGGCCGGTGTCAGCCGGTGCGGTGTCAGCGACGACGGTGATGTCCGGGGCGGCCAGCGCCGGATAGTCGCGCTGCAGAGTGTCGTAACCGATCCCTGCGGAGGACTGCGCCGGAATGTACTCGGCGAAGGCCGTGCGGAGCTTGAGGGTGGCGATGGGGGAGGCCATCAGCCCCAGCATCGCCACGACCACCACGATGATGACCCAGGGCCGCGCGACCACCTTGTGCGCCAGCTTGGAGAAGAATCCACTGTCACTGGACGAGTCACCGACCACACGCAGCACCCTTCCCAGGACCGGTACCCGCGTAATGGAACTCGGACGCACCAGATGCACACCGAGCAGGGTGATGATCGCCGGCACCAGGGTGACGGCGCTCATCACGGCCAGCACCGTGACCACGACACCGCCGATCGCAATGGTCTTGAGGATGCTCGACGTCATGACCAGCAACCCGGCGATGGAGCAGGCGATGGTGAGTGCCGAGAAGGTCACCGTCCGCCCCGATGTGGCGACGGTGCGCACCACGGCCTGGTGCACCAGCTCCCGCATCCGCTCCGCATCGAGGATGCCCCTGGGGTGCTCAGACTTCTCCCGGGCGAGAGCACCCGTGATCTCCTCCCGGTACCTGCTCACCACCAGCAGTCCGTAGTCGATGGACAGTGCCAGGCCGATGATCGAGATCACGTTGAGGATGAATGAGTCGATGTCGATGACGAAGGTGAGGACCCACAGCACTCCCAGGCCTATCCCGATGGAGATCAGGGCGCTGACCAATGGCAACCCGGCGGCGAGCAGCCCTCCGAACACCAGGACGAGCAGGACCAGCGCCACCGGAAGTCCGATGATCTCGCCGCGCACCAGGTCCTGGCGCGTCTGATTGCTGATCGCATCGGCGATGGTCTCCGTCGATACCTGGTGTCCTGCGATCTGCGGGAAGGTGGGTCGTAGGTCGTCGAGGAAGCGATTCAGCGCAGTGCCCAGGGAATCATTGGCCGAAGTGATCTGGTCGTCGTCCAAGCCCTTGTCGAGTGTGGCAACCATCACGAAGCCGTCCCCGGCCGAGCTGAGCAGAGCTTTTGCCTGCGGTGAGTTCAGATCGGGTTGGGAGAAGGCATCACTCACGGTGGCGACATCTTCGACCTTGAAATCGGCACGGTGCGCGGCGACCAGGCCGGCCAGCGGCTCGGCGTCCTGCGCGAGGTCAACCCCGGTGAACACCAGCGTGACCGTCTTGGCGGCGTCCGGATTTCCTGTGGTGAGGTCTGAGACCTGCTGCGACTGGGTGCCGGGGATGGACGACTCGGAGCTGCTCAACCGGTCGAACAGGTCACCATGACCCCAGCCATTGAATGCGAAACTGCCGAACAAACACAGCACCACTGCCCAGGCCAGCACGAACCAGAGTGGTTGCCGCGTGATGGCTCGGCCGATCCGGGTGAACACATCTGCCCCTCGCCTGAAGTGACCGTCGTGAACAATCAGTCACGAGATGTCAGCCCGCTGTCCGGGCGTCGTCATTGTTTTCGGCAATCGACAATTGCCGTGGAGCCCCCGGAGGGAGTCGAACCCTCGGCCCTTCGCTTACAAGGCGAATGCTCTGGCCGCTGAGCTACGGGGGCGCGGAGACCATTCTGCCGTCCACGGCACCACAGGGAAACTTGGTACCCAGTTTTGGGTGGTACTGCGCGTCATGGACGACCGGGCTGGGGGTCTGCTGCGTTCGAATCGGCGGTCAGCGGACGGTTCCGGGTCCGGCCAGGAAGGCAAGGCAGTCTCCCCGCAGGCTCAACTGTTCTTCCGCCGCGATGAAGGCAGCCTGGCCGTGGGCCAGCTGACCCTCCACAGTCCCGTCCGTGCGGATCAACTCTGCTGTGCCGTTGATGACCAGCAGGATCCTTCCGGTGCCGGATCCGGGAAGCAGGTTCGTTGCCTGCTGGCCCGGTTCGATCCGCCACAGTGCGAACTGGTCGTCGTTTGTGTCGTATCGGGCAAGCCGAGTGCCGACCGGGTGCGGTGCCATGATTTCGGGCGGTCGCGGCGCGAAGTCGACTATCTCGAGCAGGGCCTGGATGTCGATGTGCTTGGGAGTGAGACCACCCCGCACCACATTGTCCGAACTGGCCATGATCTCGATACCAGCCCCATTGAGATAGGCATGCAGAACACCAGCCGGCACGTGCAATGCCTGGCCCGGGTCCAGCGTCACCGGATTGAGAAGCAGTGCCGCCAGAATACTTGGGTTGCCCTGTATCGCCTCGTCAAGCTGAACGATCAACCGTGCGAAGGCACCTACCTCGCCCCCGTCCCCGCTCCGACGGACCGCTGCGGCGAGCACTCCATTGAGCATGGAGACGTTGTCGTCGTCAGGGCGGAGGCAGTCAAGAAAGACCTCCGCCAGTGCAGGCATGGGCTGGCGGTGGCGCAGCGGTCCCAGCAATCTCTCCAGCGGCACCTCGGAACCGAGAGAGTCAAAGAGCCGAACGGTCTGTTGAGGGTTGCGGAAGCCTGCCAGCACCCTGAAGGGTTTCAAGGCCACCAACAGCTCGGGTTTGGGCCAGTCGTCCTTGAAGACACGCTTCGGATCGTCCAGGGCAATCCCGCGCGACTGTTCGGCGGCGAATCCCTTTCTGGCCTGTTCGGCAGAAGGATGCGCCTGCAGGCTTAGCGGTGAATCGGCGGCCAGGATCTTCAGAAGATAGGGAAGTTTCCCCCGGTAACGTGTTGCAATCGATTCTCCGAGTAAATCGGGATTCGCGGTCAACCAACGATCCAAAGTGCTGTTGCCCATATGAGCAGGACCAGCTGGATGGGTGCCAAGCCAGTATTCCGCTACTGGATTGCCATCCGGTGCGGAGCCCAAAATCTCCGGTATTTCGGTGGGCGATCCCCAGGCATAGTTCTTGACAACACCTTCAAGTGGTCGCATCGCAGCTCTCGTTTCCTCTCTGCCGCGTGGTGCCTGAAAAGCCATCAACCTTTGAATAGCTGTCACCTGCCAGTTCCGGTATTTCCGCAGAACTCAGGTTGCCAGGCAACCTTACAGCCGGTGCTCATGCGATGAATGAGGGCATTCACAGATTCCCTGTGGTACCAGGCCGATCACATGGACGACTTGGCCGATCTGGATGGAACCAACCATGGTGCAATGGCGACAGGTGCACCAGCCATTGCTATGACCGTTCCACGGAAACAAGGAGGTCTCGGGGAACCTGCGCCACGACACGGACCCGACGAATCTGCGATCGACCGTTCTGAAGCATTGAGTCCTCATACTGCAGGCCGACTGACGGGTCGGCCGCCCCAGACTCGTCGGGTGCGGCGCCCGTCACTCCACCGTGACCGATTTCGCCAGATTGCGCGGCTTGTCGACATCGAGCCCCTTCATCGTGGCGAGCTCCAGCGCGAACACCTGGAGCGGCACGATGGTGACCAGCGGTGCCAACAGGGTCGGGGTCTGGGGCACTCGAATAACCTCGTCGGCGTAGGGCAGCACTGCGTCATCCCCCTCTTCGGCGATGACGAGCGTATGGGCTCCGCGGGCGCGAATCTCCTGGATGTTGGACACCACCTTGTCGTGCACGGAGTGTCGGCCGCGTGGTGAGGGCACCACGATGAAGACCGGCTGTCCAGGTTCAATCAATGCGATCGGACCATGCTTGAGTTCGCCAGCTGGAAAGCCTTCCGCATGGATGTAGGCAATCTCCTTGAGCTTCAGGGCGCCCTCAAGCGCCACTGGATAGCCGACATGACGACCCAGATACAGCACGGACTTGGTGTCCGCCATCCAGCGAGCAAGCTCGCGGACATGGTCCATGTTCGCCAGTACCTCACGAATTTTGTCCGGCACGGCCTCCAGCTCGTTCAGGATGTGATGGATCTCGTCAGCGAACATATTGCCCCGCACCTGAGCCAGGTAGAGGCCCAGCAGATAGCAGGCGGTGACTTGGCCGACGAAGGCCTTGGTGGAGGCCACGGCAATCTCAGGGCCTGCGTGCGTGTAGATGACCGCGTCCGACTCCCGAGGGATCGTCGATCCGTTGACATTCGCTATTGCGATCACTTTCGCACCCTGCTCCTGGCCGTGCCGCAGCGCCATGAGCGTGTCCATGGTCTCGCCCGACTGGGTCACGGCGACGATCAGTGTCTTCTCATTGACGACAGGGTCGCGGTAGCGGAACTCATGGGCGTACTCGACCTCGACTGGGATTCGGCACCAGTGCTCGATGGCGTATTTCGCCACTTGGCCGGAGTAATAGGCCGTGCCACAGGCGACAACCACGATCTTGTCAATCATCTTGAGTGTCGCATCGGAAACTCGCTTGTCGTCGAGAGTGAGTCGACCTTGTGCATCCACCCGTCCCAAGAGGGTATTGGCCACGGCTTCGGGATCTTCGTGGATCTCCTTGTCCATGAATGACCGCCAGCCGCCCTTCTCGGCCGCTGATGAATCCCAGTCGACGACATAGGGCTGCCTCTGCACAGAGTTGCCGTCAGCGTCGATGATGTCGACCGAGGTGGCGGTGACTGTCACGATCTCGTCCTGGCCCAGGGCGATGGCTTTCTTGGTGTACTGGACGAAAGCCGTCACGTCTGAGCCGAGGAAGTTGGCGCCGTCGCCGACTCCCACGACCAGTGGCGAGTTGCGGCGCGCGCCGACAATCAGATCGGGCACGTCGGCATGAACGGCAAGCAGCGTGAACGAACCCTTGAGCCGCTGGATGAGTAGCCGCATGGCCTCGGTGAGGTCATTGGTCTGGTGGTAGATCTTCGCCAGCAGATGCGCGGCAACTTCGCTGTCTGTGTCTGAGGAGAAGGTGACGCCTTCGTCGAGCAATTCCTGCTTGAGAGGCATGTAGTTCTCGATGATGCCGTTGTGAATCAGCGCGAGACGACCGCCGTCGGACACATGCGGATGCGCATTGGTGTCAGTCGGGGTGCCATGGGTTGCCCACCGGGTGTGGCCGATACCCGTGTCGGCGCGTGGAAGTGGATCAGCGGCCAGAGAACTCTCCAGGACGTCCAGGCGTCCAGCTTTCTTCCGTACGAAGAGCCCGTCTGCTGTGACGAGAGCGACACCTGCGGAGTCATAGCCTCGGTACTCGAGCCGCTTGAGGCCGCTGAGAACGGCATCCAACGCTGGATTCACAGCGCTTTCGCTCAACGTCTCAGTACCAGTTGCAAGCCTCTTCGCGCTGGAGACGCATCCCACGATTCCACACATAGGCGCAGTTTAACCACAGCAATGGCTGTCTCAGTGCGTGCCGTGCCGCCTCTGTGCGTGCGGTGCCGCGCGAGGGGACACGCTGGCCCATCCAGCAGGGACAGGCCTGACACCACCGAGTGCACTCAGGGTACGAGCGTCCTCCTTGTGCAGATTCCGGACAGTTCAGCCAGGGAGGTGGAAAGGTGGATGTTCCCTGCGCCGACCTAGGAGTCGAGTATCGCCGTGAGCTCATCGACGAAGACTCGGAATGACTTCGCACGCTCAACTATCCGTTTCAGGTTCGCGCCGTCCGAAAACACGGCGATGAATTGGTCAAAGAAATTCTGAAATTCTGCTCGGGACTGTGAGCTGAATGCAACGAAGGCGACCATGTTCACCCTGCTCTCTCCCCATGGCATGCTTGATCTACTGATGGCAACCGAGATCACCGTACGGTGCGCCGACATCTCCAGAGCGTGCGGTACGGCGAGTCCATCTGCGAACACAGTCGACGAGAGGTGCTCGCGTTCGATTGCCCCCACGACATAGCTCGGATCGATCGCACCGGCGGCGACCATGCGGTCCCCAAGAAGATGAATTGCGTCTTCTGCTCCCGAAATAGGAGCGTCGCGCACGAACAGGGATTCATCAAAATATGTCAGCAGATTCTTCTTGATCGCCTGGCGCCGCTGTGTCGTTCGGATCCGGGACACGGCGGCGCGGACCCGGTTGGCATCATCGGGTGTGAAGAATGGCTTGATCATCAGGATGGAGGCAGATGGTACTGGCGGCTCGATGGTGGTGAGCACGAGTTCGGTATTGAGGTGGTCCCAGTCAACATCCGTCCTGGTAACGAGCACCTTGACGTCAAGGATGTCACCGAGCATGACCTGCACGCGATTACGCAGTGTCGTTTGCAGGTCGTAATAGGTGGGGAAGACTACCGTGCAGGAGATCAATTTATCAGCCTGTGCGCGCTGGGAGAGATAGGCGCCGATGTGGAGCGCGATATAAGAAATCTCTTCATCATTGAACGTGACATTGAATCGCTGTTGCAGTCCTCTCACGATGTATACGCTCAGTTCATAGGTCATCGGATATGACTTCTTGATCGATCCAGCGAGCGGGTTTCTGGACAGTGACTGCTGCCGGGCGCGATTCAACATGTTCTTGACATGCAGGGCAAACCGGTCCAAGAACTCTTCGCCTGACAGGTCGACGAGGTATTCCTTTCCCACCTCTGAAATCACCGATCGCACCGCTGTCATGACCGAGTTGTCGGGGCAGGCGTGACCCTGCGCAGTTTCATCGTTCAGCAGAGGCGTGATGGCATGAATCGCGAGCAGCGAGGACAGATAACTGAGATCTCCGCTGGAGAGCTCGACATCGAAGTGTTTTGCGGTGAGCCTTGCAAGGATCCCGGCTACGGCATCAGTCGGCCGTGGATCCTCCACTTTCGAGTCGGGAGCCTTGATGGTGCGGTCAACAGCGATGGCAATGTGCAACAAGGAACTGTCAACGCCGAAGTCATTCACGTAGTATCCGGCGGCGCGCAGTTCCGAGACCAGATCCGTCTTGAACTCGGGGAGGTGCTCGGGCGCGAACTCGCGCTGAATCGCCTCGAGGCCGGCGGTGCCGTGCCCTGTTTCATCACGAAACATGCGGCTCAACAGCCGACGCTTGGCCCGCTCACCACCAGCCAACGCAATGGTGCTCCCAGAACGGGACAGCTGGAGACCCTCAGGGAGAAGGCTGCGGACTCGGCTCAGATCAGACTCGATGGTTGAGTCGCTGACGATCAGCTCATCTGCGAGGTCATACAGATCGACACCAGCGACGCTTTCTGTGAGCTTGCGGACGATCTCGTAGAGCCGCTGTCGAGGAGAGACCTCGACCTTGGTGGTGGGTGTGGAGTTGTGGAAAGCGGCGTAGGCGGTCGTGTTGAGTCGATAGCCCTCCGGCCCCGACTTGATGAGTTCCTGCGACGGGGACCTGCGATTGATGGCCGCAACATAGTTTCTGACGGATCGGGGTGTCACACCCAGCGCATCCGCAAGTGATGAGCCTGTGACCCATGCGTCGGCGCGGCCAAGGCGGGCAAGCACCTGCTGCTCTCGCTCGTTGCTCACGACTTCTTCCTCCCGAATCCAACTCCGGATGGAACCAGACCATCTTCGATAGCCGTGTCGCCGGGAATCTCGTGTCCTGTCCGTTCCTCACGTACCGATTTTCCTGCCGGGCGGAAAGAACTTTGTTGGCTCCAACCTGTTGCCAAGCTACATGATTCTAGATGGAAGGGGTGGTGGTGGTGGAGCGGATCGTCGTCGTGTGCGGACTCGGGGCTTCGAGCTCTTTTGCCGCACAGCGAGTGCGTAGCGCCGTCAAAGATGCCGGACATGAGGCAGTCGTGACTCCATGCGCGCTGTCTGACCTTGAAAGCGCGTTGGTCGACGCGCACTTCGTGCTGGTGGCACCGCACTTGGTGGGTGAGATGGACCACATACGCCGGGCCGCATCCCGCTACGGAACCACGGTGGCCGTGCTCCCGAATTCAGTGCTGCGAGGCAGGAATGATCACGACATCCTTCCGCTAATTGGCATCGAGCTCCCGGAGTCATCGCAGGATGACAGTTCCCCGGAGGGGCCCTTTCTTGCGCGACCGGGCTGAGCCGATGACTCGCCTGAGCGAGCCAGCGTCTCGGCAAGCAGGGATGCCGATTTCCTCTCACGTCAGTCGGATGACGACTGCCATTAAGAAATGAGTCCAGATGACAACAATAACCAAAGAACCGACCAGATCCGGTCTGAAAACGGCCCAGGTTCGTGCCCAAAAGTTCGGTACCTTCCTCTCTGGGATGGTTATGCCCAACCTTCCGGCATTCGTCGCCTGGGGCCTCATCACGGCCCTTTTCATCTCCACCGGTTGGGCGCCCAACGGTATTCTTGGTGGATTCGGCAACGCCGATCTCATCGGTTGGCACGGTGCAGCTACCACTCTCGCCAAGGGTCCCGACGGTGCGACCTTTTTGCAGTACGTCGGTCTAGTCGGCCCGATCATCACCTACCTTCTCCCGCTGCTGATCGCCAATACCGGCGGACGCATGGTTTATGGGGAACGCGGAGGTGTCGTCGGCAGTATCGCGACGATAGGTGTCATCGTCGGTAGTACCATCCCCATGTTCATGGGCGCCATGATTGTCGGTCCGTTGGCCGCATGGATCATGAAGAAGATCGACAGCATCTGGGACGGCAAGATAAAACCCGGCTTCGAGATGCTTGTCAACATGTTCTCGGCTGGCATTGTCGCCGCTGCACTGTCCGTGGGTGCCTTCTTCGGTGTGGCGCCCGTTGTCAGCCAATTCAGCACGTGGCTTGGCAGCGGGGCCCAGTGGCTTGCCGGTCACCAGATGCTGCCCGCACTCGCCATTATCGTGGAACCTGCGAAGGTCCTGTTTCTGAACAATGCGATAGGAAATGGCGTTCTCGTTCCACTGGCGACTCAGCAGACAATGGTGGCTGGAAAGTCGCTGCTCTTCCTCGTGGAGTCGAACCCCGGACCTGGCCTGGGTGTCCTGTTGGCCTATTCGCTGTTCGGTATTGGTGCAGCCCGCGCCTCTGCGCCCGGCGCTGCCGTCATCGAGTTCATCGGCGGCATCCACGAGGTGTACTTCCCCTATGTACTGATGAAGCCCGTGCTCATCGTGGCCAGTATTCTCGGCGGTGCCACCGGTATCGCAACCAATGTGGTTTTCGGGACTGGTCTGCGGGCTCCTGCCGCGCCGGGCAGCATCATCGCAGTCCTCGCCCAGACGCCTCGCGGAAACTATCTCGGCGTCATTCTCTCGGTCGTGTTCGCCGCAGTCGTGTCCTTCCTGGTGGCTTCCGTCATTCTCCGCGCCTCGCGCAGGCGTGACCTTGCCGCTGGCGAGACTGGCGACTTGAGTGCTGCCATCGCCAAGACGGAGGCCAACAAGGGAAAGAGCAGCAGCGTGCTGAGCAACCTCGGTGGCCAGGATGGCGGACCTGCTGCGACCGCCGCACCCGGCGCTGGCGCTACGACCCTGTCCACGCGTCCGGTGCACAAGGTTATTTTTGCCTGCGACGCCGGTATGGGTTCGAGCGCTATGGGTGCCAGCGTATTGCGGAACAAGTTGAAGAAGGCGGGTGTTGAGGAAGTGAATGTCACCAATCTGGCCGTCGCGAATCTTTCGGACGACGTCGATTTGGTCATTACTCAACGTGAACTCACTGATCGGGCTCGGCAGAAGGCGCCGAGTGCCCAGCATGTGTCAGTGGATAATTTTATGAACAGTCCGGTGTACGACTCCGTCGTTGCCGAGATCAAAGAAGGTCAGGAAAACGAATCTCATGAGTGAAATTCTCACACGCGATCTCATCATTGCTTCTGGCAGCGCGACGACGAAGGAGGAGGCGATTCGAGAGGCCGGTGGACTTCTCGTGAAGGCCGGCGCTGTGTCCGCTGCCTACGTCGACGCCATGGAGGAGCGCGAAAGCAAGGTATCCACCTACATGGGGAACTACCTTGCGATTCCCCATGGCACTAATGAAGCCAAAGAGGCCATCAAGCGCTCGGCGATCTCGTTGGTGCGCTATGCGCAGCCGATCAACTGGGGGGAGGGCATGCCGGTGCGGATTGTCGCTGGTATTGCCGGTGTCAACAACGAGCACCTCGGCATTCTGTCAAAGATCGCGGTCATTTTTTCTGACGAGGACGAGGCGCAGAAGCTGCTCAACGCCCCCGACGTCGATGCGATCTACGACACACTCGAGAAGGTGAATGCGGAATGAAGAAAGCAGTTCACTTCGGCGCCGGGAACATCGGACGCGGATTCATCGGTCTCTTGGAGCACGAGGCTGGCTATGAAGTCGTGTTCTCCGATGTCAACGCCGAACTCATCGACACGCTCAACTCGCAATCGAGCTATGTGGTGCACGAAGTGGGATCCACGGGCCATGACCACAGGGTGACCAACTACCGGGCCATCAACAGCGCTGCACATCCCGATGACTTGGTTCATGAAATTGCTACAGCCGACATCGTGACCACAGCGGTCGGCCCGACGGTCCTTCGTTTTGTGGCCCCGTCGATCGTTCATGGACTGGAGGCTCGCGATCCGAGTGCCGCACCATTGGCCGTGATGGCCTGCGAAAACGCCATCAACGCCACCGACGTGCTGGTTTCCGAGATGAAGAAGGCGGCCAGCGACTGGACGGTCGTTGCGGGGCGTGCATCGTTCTCCAACACTGCAGTGGACCGCATCGTGCCAGCGCAAGATCCGGACGCCGGACTGGACGTGTCGGTCGAGCCATTCTTCGAATGGGCAGTCGAACGGCCGCCCTTCGGCCACAATGTCCCCGAGCTGCCAGGCGCAACATTCGTGCCCGAGCTGGCTCCCTACATTGAGCGCAAGCTCTTCACGGTCAACACCGGTCATGCCACGGCGGCATATGCCGGGTTTGTCGCCGGTCACCATCGCATCGCCGAAGCACTGGCCGATTCGGAGGTGGCGGACCTGGTCAGCCGTGTTCTGGCAGAGACCTCGACGCTGCTCATTCGTCGTTACGGATTCGCCGCAGATGACTTGGCTGCCTACCGGTCGAAGATCCTCCACCGCTTCGCCGAGCCGGCACTGCCTGACACCGTCGAGCGGGTCGGACGCCAGCCCCTGCGCAAGCTGTCGGGTCCCGAGCGCTTCATCGGGCCTGCTGCAGCCCTCGCTGAGGCGGGTCTGCCGACCGATGCACTTGTCCAGGCCGTGGGTCTCGCCCTGCAGTTTGACGTGCCTGATGATTCGCAGAGCGTCGAAATGCAGAAGTTGCTCCGAGAGCTTCCCTGTGCAGAATTTGTGACGAAAGTCACCGGTGTTGCTGCCGATCACCCGCTGTTCGATGCCTTGTCGGGAGTTGTTGCGCAGCGGCAAACCGTCTTGGGGGTTGGTTCCCTGGGGGTCGGTTCTGCAGGCCCGAAACTGGGCTGAGCGGCGTGAAAGGCGTTGCCTGCGATGGTCACACCGCGGCAGGCAACGCCTTTTCGCGTTTGTGCCCACGATGGACGTTGACAGTTCGTGACCGGGATCCCTCGCGCATGCCATCGGGGTCCTCATGGTGGAGTACTGGGCATGCCGACCATTGCATCGAATGTCTGTGACCATCCTTCGTCCTGAGCCGTCAGGCGGTGTCGGTGAGCCGATGCAGGAGAATTACGTGGATGTGATTCGTTCGGTACAATTGCATCATGTCCCAGGCCGTGAACGCGAGCGTCGTGAACGAGTCGCTGTCCGAACGTGATGTCGCCATCCTCGACTTCGAGAAGTCGTGGTGGATGTCGCGTTCTTCGAAGGAGCAGGAGATCCGCGAGCGATTCGATATGTCGGCGGCAAGGTACTACCAGCTTCTCAACACCCTCATTGATCAGCCTTCTGCCCTGGCGCGCGATCCGCTGCTGGTCAAGCGGCTTCGTCGGCTGCGCGAGCAGCGGCACAAGGAACGCTCCGCGCACCGGTTGCGCGGTCACTGACTGCAGTCGCCGATCACAGGCGTGAATTCGTAGGTCTGGTTTCTTTGCACTCTCGCATGCCGAGTGCTAAGAATGGATTGGCACTCGGCATGCGAGAGTGCCACCACGGGAGTCGAGGGTGAGGCCGTTCTCCGGTCGTCCGTCGCGGGCACCATCGTTCCCACCCGACAGCATCGGGGACTGCGTCCCCGTACAAGACGAAGCGCCGGGGCGACCCGGTGCGGGAGGATTCCCACCAACAATGGCTAAGCTCATTCAATTCGACAGTGAGGCCCGCCGCGGTCTTGAAACGGGCATGAACACGCTCGCTGACGCGGTGAAGGTCACGCTGGGGCCCAAGGGCCGCAATGTCGTCCTGGAGAAGTCGTGGGGCGCCCCCACCATCACCAATGACGGTGTCTCCATCGCCAAGGAGATCGAACTCGCGGATCCCTATGAGAAGATCGGCGCCGAACTCGTCAAGGAGGTCGCCAAGAAGACTGACGACGTCGCTGGCGACGGCACCACCACCGCCACCGTGATCGCCCAGGCCATGGTTCATGAAGGTCTGCGCAATGTCACTGCCGGCGCCAACCCCATCGAGCTCAAGCGCGGCATCGAGAAGGCCACCGAGGCCATCAGTGCGCAGTTGTCCAAGGCTGCCATCGATGTCGAGACCCGGGAGCAGATCGCGCAGACCGCGTCGATCTCCGCCGGTGACGCGACCGTTGGCGACCAGATCGCCGAGGCGATGGACAAGGTCGGCAAGGAAGGCGTCATCACCGTCGAGGATTCCAACACCTTCGGCCTGGAACTCGAGCTCACCGAGGGCATGAACTTCGACAAGGGCTACATCAGCCCTTACTTCGTCACCGACACCGAGCGCATGGAGGCCGTCCTCGAGGATCCCTACGTGCTCATCGTCGACGGCAAGGTCAGCTCCCTGAAGGACCTGCTGCCCATCCTTGAGAAGGTGCAGCAGACCGGCAAGGCGCTGGTCATCATCGCTGAGGACGTCGACGGCGAGGCCCTTGCGGGCCTGGTCGTGAACAAGATCCGCGGCACCTTCAAGAGCGTCGCCGTGAAGGCCCCCGCCTTCGGTGACCGCCGCAAGGCCATGCTCGGCGACATCGCCATCCTCACCGGTGGTCAGGTCGTGTCCGACACCGTGGGCCTGTCCCTGGACACCCTGCCGATCGAGATGCTCGGCAAGGCTCGTTCGGTTTCCGTCTCCAAGGACTCCACGACAATCGTCGACGGGGCCGGCGAGAAGGAGCAGATCCAGGGCCGGATCAAGCAGATCCGCACCGAGATCGAGAACTCCAGCTCCGATTACGACCGCGAGAAGCTGCAGGAGCGCCTGGCGAAGCTCGCCGGTGGCGTGGCGGTCATCAAGGTGGGCGCCGCGACCGAGGTCGAGGCCTCTGAGCTGAAGCACCGCATCGAGGACGCCGTACGCAATGCCAAGGCTGCTGTCGAGGAGGGCATCCTCCCCGGAGGTGGCGTGGCCCTCATCCAGGCTGCCAAGGCTGCCGAGCTCAGCGGCCTGACCGTCGACGAGCAGATCGGTGCCGACATCGTCTTCACCGCTGCCGAAGCTCCGCTCAAGCAGATCGCCACCAATGCCGGCCTCGAAGGCGGCGTCGTGGCCGAGAAGGTCAAGAACCTTCCTGCTGGCCAGGGCCTCAACGCTGCCGACGGCGAGTACGTCGACATGGTCAAGGCGGGCATCATCGACCCCGCCAAGGTCACCCGTTCCGCGCTGCAGAATGCCGCGTCGATCGCCGGCCTTTTCCTCACCACCGAGGCCGTCATCGCCATCAAGCCCGAGCCGAAGCCCGCAGTTCCTGCCGGCGCCGGTGACGACATGGGCGGCATGGGCGGTATGTACTGATCAACTCAGAACCGTTCATCCAGAACTCGTTCTGAACGGATACTCATCCGATGACGAAATGGGGGGGGGCGGACGGGCCCCCCCCCGTTGTTGGGGCGGGGCCCGACGCCCCCCGGGTGCCCGCCTCACGCCCGCCGGCGGGGGCGCGGAGGCCGAGGGCGTAGTGCTGGTGCTACGCCCCGCCGCCGCCGGCCGGGGCGACCTGCCCGGGGTTGCCGACGCCATTGCCGGGCTCCGGGGCGAACACCGGGGCGCCCGCC